>CAPZYV010000001.1 GCA_948750805.1 uncultured Bacilli bacterium
ATAAAGTTTCATATTTGTTATTTACTTTTAATATATGTTTATCTTTATTATTATATTTTATTTCAATTTTAATTTTTCCACTTTGGCCTAATATATCATCAAGCTTTTTCTCTTTATCATCAAGATAATACTTTATTTTTAAATCTACTGGTAATTCTTTATTGGTTGACCCTTGATAATAAATATCATTTCCTTTAGCATACCAAGATATTTTATTTCCATTTGTTTTATATTCTTCTTTACCATTAATATTAATAATATTAAGTAAATCAGATTCGTCTTTTAAAACATCTTTTCGGTTTAAATTATTTAAATATTCATTTACCGTTATTTTATTTACACTACCATCATCATTTAGTTTGGCATAAACTGTTTCATTTTTAGTTAAAGCGGAAACTGGTTGACAATAAAAACTTGTTAATAATAATATAGCCACTAATTTGTGTTTATTTAATTTCATTTTTTTATCCTCCTTTTTAAAACCACTTGTGGTTTTAATTATAATTTTATCAAAAATTAAAAGTATTGCTGGTAGTACTAAAATAACTACAGCCATACTAATTATGGCACCCCTTGATATTAATGTACAAAGGGAACTAATCATTTCTAATTCAGAATAAACACCTACACCAAAAGTCGCTCCAAAGAAACACAATCCACTTACAATTATGGAACTAACCGAAGTATTTAAAGTTTCTTTAATTGCCTTCTCTTTTTCTAAGCCACTTTTACGATTTTTCATGTATGTTGTTGTCATTAATATAGCATAGTCAATAGTTGCGCCTAACTGAATTGTCCCAAGTACTATCGAAGCTACAAAAGGAAGTTCTACTCCAGTAAAATAAGGTATAGCCATATTAATAAATATTGCTCCTTCAATTGCTATAATAAGAAATAGTGGTAAACTTATAGATTTTAAAACTATAAACATAATTAGTAAAATACAAACTATAGATGAAACATTTACATTTTTAAAATCATTATCACTAATTGCAACTAAGTCTTTCATTAAAGGACCTTCACCTGCTAAGATAGCGTTTTCATCATATTTTCTAATAATATCATTAATAATCTCGACTTGATTATTTAACTCATCACTTGCAATTTCATAGATTGAATTTATTAAAACCATTTCATAATTTTCACTTTGAAACACTTTTAAGATTTCATCACTTAATATTTCTTTTGATAAAAGTGTCTCTTCTAATTTACTAGATGCTAATACTAAATCAATACCATCAACCATTTTTAATTCTTTTGCCATTAGATTTAGACTCCTACTAGGAATATTTTTATCAACTAGAATTATTTCTGGCGACACAATATTAAATTTACTCTTTAGTTCATTGTTAGCAATAATGGAATCTAAAGATTTAGGTAAACTTTCATCTAGTTTATAATAAATATCTACTTTTGTATTTGCTAAATATGCTGGAACAAAAATTATTAAGAATACTACAAATATTTTTTTATAATGATTTACAATAAAATTATTTAAAGTGTTAAATTTTGGCAAAACACTTTTATGTTTAGTTTTCGTAATTAATTTATCGCATACTAGTAATAAACTAGGAAATACAGTTAAAACCGATATAACTCCTAACATAACACCCTTAGCCATTACTAAACCTAAATCAGAACCTAAAGTTAATTTCATAGTACATAGTACTAAAAAACCAGCAATTGTTGTAAGACTACTACCTACAACTGATGTAAAAGTTTCATGAATAGCATTGCTCATCGCAACACATATAGAGTCATTTTTCTTTTTCTCATTTTCATAAGCGTGATATAAAAATATTGAAAAGTCTGTTGTAACACCAAGTTGTAAGACTGCAACTAAAGCTTTAGTAATATAAGATATTTCACCAAATATTATATTAGTTCCTAAATTAAATAATATTGATATACCTATATTAATTAATAATAAAAAAGGTACAATATAAGAATCTAATGATAACATTAAAACTAATATACAAAGTAATACTGCAATTATAATATATATTAAAATTTCTTTTTCAGATAAGTTCATAGTATCTAGTACCATTGCACTCATTCCACTTACTTTAACTGAATCATTAGTTAAGGTTTTTATTTCTTCAACAGCTGCTAAAGTTTCTTCATTAGAAGTTCCTTTCCCAAAAGTAATTAATACTAAGTCAGAATTATCTTTTA
This sequence comes from uncultured Bacilli bacterium, assembly GCA_948750805.1. Next base: position 2,176 of record CAPZYV010000001.1, read on the forward strand.
AAACTTTTTCGCGAATATCACTAGGTAGAAAGTCAATTGGAATATTAGTACCTATCGCATCATATACACTTATGACTTTTTCTACTCCCGAAACTTTTCTTATTTTTTCTTCCAAATTTAAAATTTCTTTAGAGTTCATATTATCAATTATCGAAACTGAAAAAGCTCCCATCTTAAATTCGTCAGTTAAAATATTTTGTCCTTTAATCGTTTCAATATCTTCTGGTAAATAAACTAAAATATCATAATTAATTTTTGTTGCTTTCATACCTATTAAAGCCGGAATTAATAATATTAAAGTTAATATTAAAATTGAAACACGATTTTTAACAATAAAATCTTCAAATTTTTTCATTTTTTACCTCCGTCACAAATCATTTTATTCAAATTTAAAAAAATATCCATCCACATATCGTAATATTTGTTTTTTATCCAACACTTGTTAAAATATGTACTGATAAATATCCAACTTTATGTATGATATCTTTACAAAAAGTATAATATTAATTATAATGTAGGTAAGGTGAAGCATATGGAAAATAAAATAGATTTAAGAATAATAAAAACCAAAAAGAATATTTATGAAACGTTTGAAAGTCTTATGAAAAATCATTCTTTTGAAGAAATAAAAGTATCTGATATTTGTACTCTTGCGATGATTAATCGTTCTACTTTTTATGCTCATTACAATGATAAATACGAATTACTCGAAGAATATATAAATAATATGAAAGATTTAATATCTAAAGAATTAGAAAAAAATACTAATATAACTAATTCTAAAGAATATTATTTAGAAATGATAAAACTATTACTTAATCATATCGAATTAAAAAGAGATACTTTTGCTTCCATTATGATAAATAATAAAAATAGTATTACAATGGATATATTATATGATGTTATTGATAAAGACATTATTAAACAAATAAAAATTAATAATGACCATCAAGCAACTTTAGTTCCTATAGATATAATCTCAAGATTTTATTTAGGTGCTGTAATAAGTATTTGTACTGAATGGATAGTTAGTAAAAAATATACTAAAGAAGAAATTTTAAAATATTTTGAACTATTAATTAATGATAACATATAAAATAGGAGAATTATATGAATAAGATTAATAACAAAAATTTTGAGGATATTTCACCAACTGCAATTGTAACATCATATCCAAGAACTTTTACTGATATTCCATATGAAAAGAAATATATAGTTGGCTAGAAAAAAATTGTAGCTCTAATGTAGCATTATATAAAGATTTAGCTCCAGAAATAGAAGCTAGATATAAACTCATTAACAAGCTTTTAGACAAATATAAAATAAAACAAGTTTTAGAACTAGCCGCCGGTTATTCATCTCGTGGTTTGATTTATTCAAAAAATGGCTATAAATATATTGAATTAGATTTGAAAGAGGTTTCAAAAAACAAAGAAAGAATTATTAAAAACATTACTAATGAATTTCCTGCTAATTTAAAATTAATTTCTGGAAATGTTTTAAAAAGTAATGATTTTGATAAATGTAGTTCATATTTAGAAAAAAATCAACCAGTCGCAGTAATAAACGAGGGGTTATTAAGATATTTGACCTTTGCTGAAAAGAAAATCGTTGGAGAAAATATTCATAAATTATTATCAGTTCATAATGGTATTTGGATAACTTCTGATTTAACGCCTAAAAAATTTATCAGTTCTCAAAATGAAGCATTAACGGATTTTAATTCAAAAGTAGCTAATATAACATCACGTAATAACTTAAATGATAGATTTGAAAATCTGGAACATGTAAAAAAATTTTATGGAAATATCGGATTTGAAGTAATTGAAGTTCACAAATTTAGTGAAGTAAAAGATGAATTATATTCAGTAAATACTTTAAATATTATAAATAATAAAATAGAAAAAACATTAGATGATGCGATAGTGGTAGTAATGAAAGTGAATAAACATCAATATAAGTAGTAATTATGAAAAATATAATTACTATAAATATATTTAATGAACTTTACTAAACTACTTATCTATGTTAAAATACGGCGCAAGGAGTGTTTATTATGACTACTAAAAGTTTAATAGTTAAAAGACAAGAATTATATGATATTGTTGAAATAGTTTCTGCTGCTTCTAATAGCTATCAATTTACTTCACTAAAAAAATTCCATACAGGTGGTTATAAAAAGATAGTTAATAGAACTTATTTTGCTGATAAATCTTCTATATTCATTGCAATTACTTTGAGTAACGATAATATGCCAATAGAAGGAATTTTTGATATAAATACATATAAACAGAGTAGAAACAAGGTTAATGGTACTTATAGGATAGAATATTTTGCTATTGGTTCATTAAATGGCGAGCCTTGTACTATGGTATTTTTATCCTTTATTAGTAGAAAGGGCGTAAGGACAGAAATTAGTAATATTAAATTAACTGGAGAAGACATACCTAAAACTCTAGAAGATTTAGAAAAGTTGTTAGCTAGATTTGAAGAAATAATATGTAGTTTATCTGATAGAAGTTACACTTCAGAGTTATTTAAAATAAGCACTATTTACTCCCAAATAGAATTGTTAGAAGAAGAAAAGAAAAGTTTAAATTATGATGAGCAAGCCATAATAGATGGAATTATTGCAAGTTTGACAAGTCCTCCTCAAACAGCACCGGTATTAAATAAATAATGTTGGAGAACAAAATATGTTAAAAAATATCTAAAAAATATTGAAATAAAAGAATTATTCTTTTTTTTTTGCTATATATGGGGTAGAATATATTTGAGGATATAGTTATGAAAGAGACATTTAATAAATTATACAAAATCTTAATTATAGTCATGTTATTTATATGGGGAATTATAACTTTTTCTAGTTGTTTTCATGTTTATGAAAGATTTTATAATCCTATTGCTATTTTTTTTGGTGGGTTTATTATTTTATTAATAATCTATAATGTTTATCAATTAATAAAGAAAATAAATCCCAAATATCATGACAAAATTGCTTTAGGTATGTTTCTTACAAGTTTAGTTATCATGCTATTATGGGGTCTTAATAATGAAATAATTCCAGCGTATGATTTATCTCATATAATCGCAAAAAGTGATTTACTCCTAAAAAATAACCATCATTTTGGTCAGGAAATATATTTCTCAATTTATCCTACACAAATTCCCATAACTATATTTATATATGGAATTAAAGCAGTAGGAACTTTCTTTAACATAACTAATCTAAATGCCTTTGTAATCATTTATAATGCTCTAATGACTTCTCTGATGTTCTTATTTATATATAAAATTGTTAAGAAATTATCTAATAGTAATTTAGCTCTAATTGTTATGTTTATTACAATGTTATACCCTGACTTTTACTTATATATTCCATATTATTATACGGATATCATGGCTTTACCTTTTGGAATAATTGGTTTTTATTTATTACTGGCAGGTGATACCAAAGAAAATAAAAAAAGTTATATTTACTATTTGCTTGCTGGTATCCTTTTTGGAATAGGCTTTAAACTCCGTGTAACAACTATTATTATTCTTATTGCTTATATTATTTGTTTATTAAGAAATACTAAATTAAAATTAATTTTAAAAAAGCTTTTATTTATTTTTATAGGAATTATTTTAATCTTATTTACTTATTCTAAAGTTATATATCCATCCTTTAATATTGAAATAGATGAATCAGTTAAAGTACCACCTCTACATTGGGTAATGATGGGAACTAATCCGGAAACTAATGGAGGATATGATGACGCTGCTATTAATTATTCTATAAATAGTCAAGATAAAAATAATGACATAATAAAAGTAATTAAAGAGCGCATACCTAAATTAAATCCCAAATTTTATTATAATAAGCTACGTAAAGTTTGGTCAGAAGGAGACCATGATATTCAAAGAAAATATGCTCTAACAAAATCTATGTCTGAAGTAAGAAACTATGTTAGTGGTCCAATGTGTGGTATTTTAAGATACTATACTCAAATGTTAAAATTTGCTATTTATACATTATTTTTGATAAGTATAGCTAATCAACTTAAAAATAAAAATACTTTTCAAGATAGTAAAATAGCGCCTATTATTATAAGTGTGTTTGGTGGTATTTTATTCTATTTATTATGGGAAGCATTAAGTCGTTATAGTTTTTCTTTTCTACCTCTTATAATAATTGGTACATATGCAGGAATTGATATATTTGTAAATAACTTTAATCACAATATTTTTACTTTAAAAAATAAAACCTATAATATTAAAAAAGGCAAAAAAATCATTGGCATAATAATGATTATTGCTCTAATAGCAGGTCTTATAATTGGCACTAAATATGTAACTAACGATAAACAAGTATTTGAGTTAGAACGTAATTTACAAAAATATTCTTCAAGAACTTTTGAGCCTTTATATCACAAAACTTTAAAAGAAGTATTTAGAGTATCAAAACCATTTAACCGAATTCAATTAAGAGTATTAACTGATAATATAACCGAAGATATAGAATATACCTATGAAATATATAAATCTAATAATGAACTTATTTATAAAGGTACTTATGGCTTTGACCCTCAAAATGAACATATTATTCGTAAAATAACTTTATATGTTCCGACTGTAAATGTCACAAAAGAAGAAGAATTCTATGTATTATTTTATTCTAATGAAGCGACTAAAAATAACCATATTAAATTAAATACTTATAAGTTTCAAGATAAAGTAAAAAATGACCCTGAATTTAGTCCAGAAGTTTTAGGTCCCGATTTTGACTTAAATCCTAATAGTGAAACCTATTTTAATAACAAATTATATACTGGAAATTTATATATCCGTGTTTTTGAAAAAGTAAAAAGACCATTTATTAAAAAAGAAAACTATATAATCATATCTCTGATAGCTGTTTTCTTTATTGGCAGTAATATTTACTTTAGCTTGATAAAAAAGGAACAAAAAAATGAATGAAAGAATAACTATAATCTCATTATTTAATGTTAAAAATTTAAAAAAAATTAATAATGTTTTAAGTTCTATAAATATTTCTCTATGTAAAGTACCTTTTGGTAAAAATATAATTAATAGAGAAGATGTTGATACTTTACCTTGGCATTTTACTTTATCTGCCGGAGACATCACTAAAGAAAATCTTGCCAAGGAAAGTTTAAAAAATATCAAATTTAATGAATTTGTCATCAGCATTAATAAATTAGAAGTTTTGCCTGGTAAAGAAAATAGTTATGTTTTAGTTTTTAATATTATGCCTAATAAAGAGCTAACATTGCTTCATAAAAAGATTTATGAAATACTACCCACAAATAAGTACAATCCTGATAATTTTATATTTCATATTACTATTCATATAAGTAAAGATTATGAAGAAATAATGAATCTAAAAAAAGAAATAGAAAGAAATTTCCAGCCATTTAAACTAGTAATTGATAAAATTGGTCTATTTCGTATATATCCAGCATCATTAGTAGCAGAATATTATTGTATAAAAAACATTTAAAACCTCAAACTATCAATAAGAGGTTTTTTATATGGATAAATTAAAAAAGTATCAAACAAAAAGAAATTTTAAAAAGACTAGTGAACCTAAAGGAAAAGTAGGCAAAACTTCTAAAAAGCTTAAATTCTGTGTTCAACATCATGAAGCTAGACGTGACCATTACGATTTTAGATTAGAATATAATGGAGTTCTAATAAGTTTTGCTGTTCCTAAAGGACCAAGCTATAACCCAAAAGATAAAAGGTTAGCAATCCATGTTGAAGACCACCCTCTAAGTTATAGACGTTTTGAAGGAACTATACCTAAAGGAGAATATGGTGGAGGTACAGTAATGCTTTGGGATGAAGGCTATTGGAAACCGATTAAAAATACCAAAGTAGATTTTAAAAAAGGTCCAATTAAATTTACTTTAAAAGGTGAAAGATTAATAGGGAATTGGACTCTTACCAAACTAGAAGATAATAACTGGTTATTAATAAAAGAAAAAGATAATATAAAAACATTTGATGATATAAATGAATTTTCATCGAGCATTAAAACAGGTCGTACCATGAAAGAAATAGCAGATAATAAACAGATTGTTAAAAAAAATAATAATGAAATCATTATTGAAGGTATAACTATTACTAATCCTCATAAAATAATTTTTAAAACACCTAAAGTCACTAAACTAGATATAGTTTTATATTATCAAGCTATTGCAAAACACATGTTACCATATTTAGAAAATAGACCTATTAGTGTTATAAGAGCACCTTTTGGAACAACTAAAACGAAATTTTTTAAAAAGCATTTAGAATATAATAAAGGTCTTGGTAAAATAAAAATAACCGATTTTGCCAATGAAAAAGAAGATTACTATTATATCAAGAATATAAAAGGTTTAATTAATGAAGTCCAAATGAATAGTTATGAATTTCATATTTGGGGCAGCAAAATTCCTCGTTTAAAACATCCAGATATTTTAGTTTTTGATTTAGACCCAGACGAAAAAATGTCTTTAAAAAAAGTTCGAGAAGGAGTACGAGATTTAAAAAGTATTCTTGATGATTTAAAATTGGATTCTTATTTAAAAACAAGTGGTGGGAAAGGATATCATATAGTTGTTCCCATATCTAATGTTACATTAAAAGAATATAAACAAATAGCTTTAAATATTGCTAAATTAATGGAAGCTAAATGGCCAGAAAAATATACAAGTAACATAAGAAAAGAATCTCGTAAAGGTAAAATATTTATTGACTATTTACGAAATTCTTTTGGCGCTACAAGTGTCGCTCCTTATTCATTAAGACTAAGAAAAAAAGCTACTATATCTGTTCCTATAAGTTGGGAAGAATTAGACGAAGTTAAACCTGATAGTTACACTATAAAAGATATCGATATCATTTTAAAAAAGCCAAATCCATGGTCTAATTTTTAAATATTTAAATACGCTTAATTATTCCCAATTATTATTATGGGTTAAATAGTCATACCCACATCTATTTGAATTATCTAGAGCATCTAAGCTTACACAATTTTCATTGATTTTTTTCTTTATATCATCAATTACATAATATTTAGCATATACATTCAAATATTTTAATATAGAATTTAATCTATTAAAACAAATATTATTATATAAAATCATTTGTTCTTTAATCATTATATCTTGTTTTAAATCATTAATATCATTTAATACTTTATTTTTAATATTTTCATTTAAATAATCAATTTCTCTAAATATTATTGCATTAATAGCTTTTTCTCTTACTTTTGGTAAATATTCTAATACGTCTTTATTACCTAAACGATACAAAGTGAAAAGATAAATAAATTCTGTATTTTCATCATAGTTATGTGAATTTAAAATATTAATAAACTTTTTAATTTGTTTACTACTAATAGACAATTTTCCATTTTTATTAATTTTATCAGTTAAAAACCAAACTATATAAAATGCATGCTGTTTTGAAAATCCCTTTTTATATAATTTATTCAGTGAAGCATATTCAATATTTAAACACTCTGAAATTTCTACAAATCTATAAGTATTAGTTTTCTCCATCCATTTAATAAAATTTATAGTCTTTTTATATTTTCTAATTCTCATATAATTTTTAATAACATAATTTATGGCCGTTTCTAAATCCCAATCATAAATTTTTTGATAATATCTAATAGATTTTATTACGTTATTATAATCTAACATTTCTTCTTTGCAATAGCTATAAACTTTCTTACCATTATAATAATACTTTGCACCTTTGTTTTTAGTTAATACTTCTTCCATTTTAATCCCTTTTCTACTACTTTTATAATTTATTTATTATTTTATTTCTTCTAATTTAACCTAGAAAAACAAAATGTTTAATACTCCATTAATTATTATAACTTTTATAAACCGTAAGTTACACTTCGTTATGTATATCTAACTTATTTATTATCTCTTCTTTGAACTAAATATAATAATTATCTTAAATAGCAATATAGCATATCTTAGAATAAAAATAAATATTATTAATTAGCATGATATGAATAATCAAATAAAAACTTAAATATAAAAGTTAATAATTATAAAGATAAGCAATAGTGGAAATATAGAAAACATTGTACAAAAACTATTTTTATGATATAATACTTTTACAAGAAAAAGGAATGATTTAAATGTTAGAAACAATTTTATTGATAATATCAATTTTAATAATTGCTGTAGTTTTACTTCAAGGAGCTAAAGCAAGTGACGGAAGTCAAATCATTACAGGTGGTAATGAAGCATTATTTCAAAATATGAAGGAAAGAGGCTTTGAATTATTTATTAGCAGATTTACTCTTTTCTTAGGAATAGCTTTCTTTGTTATCTCATTGATATTGTTCTTAAAATAAAAATCAAACACAAAATTGTGCTTGATTTTTTTTGCAAAATGCAATATTAACTGATATTTAAATATTATAACAAAACATTTATATTTTAATATAAAAGATTACATATATAATAACATAAAAAATACTTATTATCAATATTAATACCTGTTTTATTATATTATTTTAATCATTTAATTGACAAATTACAATTTATATGATAATTTAAAACAAGAAAGGAGTATTGTATGAAAATAAACTTATTTTTTAGATTAAAAGAAAATATTGTGCCTATCGATTATAGGAAGTATATAGTATCTTATATAAAACAATGTTTATCGGCTTTTGATAAAGAGTTATATCATAAATGGTACGAAGGAAATACAGAAATTAAACCGTTTACTTTTACAGTCTATTTTAGTAATCCTAAATTTCAACAAGAAAATATATTTTTAGAAAGTAAAAATATAAAAGTTTATTTTAAAATGCCAAACAGTAAAGATGCAATCCGTTTATATAATGCATTTTTATTAAAGTTTAAAGAACACAAAGAATTTAAAATTACTGGAAATTCTATGATGTTAACTAATGTATATTCTGAAGTAATAAAAGAATTTGAAGACACAAATTTAATTATTAAAATGAATAGTCCTTTAATGGCTAGATATCATGATAAAGACAAAAATGAAAATAAATATTACTTAGCTACGGACCCTAAATTTGAAGAAATAGTAAAAATGAATATTGCAAATGTTATTAAAGGACTTAATCTTGATATAGATATAGTAGATTTTAAAATAAAACCTTTAAAAAACAGTAAAGCAGTAATAAGACTTTATGACAAGATGGTTGAAGGTTCTTTAGGAGTATTTGAAATAAAAGGTAATAAAAAATTATTAAATTTTCTTTATCAGGCGGGAATCGGAAGCTGCAGATCAAGTGGGATGGGATGCTTTAACATAGTTAAATAGAAAGGAGAAACTCTTATGATAGAATTTGAATTACAAGATTTTTGTATTAATGCAGGTATAGTAGGATTTTATGACATGTTATGTTTAGTTGACTCTCAAGAACGACACTTAAAAAAAGGTCCAAGTAAACTATATGTTGAAAAAGATTGGCTTTTATCACTTGATTTATCAGATTTATATTTTAAAGCTTTAATAAAAAAGTATCAAAATGTTTGTCCGCTAACTAGAACTATAAAAAACTTAGAATTATTAAAAAGCTCTGTCCCAGATAATAAAAATATCAAAGAACAATTTAAGAAAATAGAAACTTCATTGATATCGAATCGTTACAAATCAGCTTATGAATTAATAAAAAATAATATAAACTTTGATTTATATAATGATTTAAAAGAATTAAAAAATGCAACGATTGAAAATTTTAAAGAAAAAACTATTAAAGTAATTAGCGATTTGGAAAATGAAACATTAAAAGAAACATTTTTAATAAAAGACATAATTTATTTTACCATAAAATATTTTTGGAATGACATAAGTTTTTTAAATAGGACTAATAGTGCTAAAAATCCTAAAGAAGAATTTAAGAAAACTTTTGAAGAACCTTTTAAAAAATATATAAAAGAGGAAGCAACAGGTAAAGAATATTGTGTTGAGTGTGGATTGCCCATAAAAGGTGATTTTAAAATGAAAACGTCATATGTTAATTCCTTGAGTGAAGATTTTAATCGAAAAAATAGTAATTACTGGAATTTTAAGCCAAATTGTTATGTTTGTCCCAAATGTAACCTTTTATTTGGAGTTATGCCTCTAGGCTTTTTACCTTATGGTAAAAATTATGTTTTCATTAATAACAATATAGATTTAGATACCTTAATTAAATCTAATGATAAATCAATTATAGAAGATTACAATAAAAGTTATTATGAACAATATAATTTAACTTTAAGCAAAATATCAGAATTAAATATTTCTAAATTAGATAATTTAGAAGTAATAACGAATTTAGTTGATTTAGAAAGATACAAATTTGATATAATTTCTAAAAATATATTAATAAAACTTAAGGAAAGCAAGAAAGAATTAAATGTTATCTTAAAACTAGGATTGTTAAAAAGTAATAATGAAATAATAAATATTTATGACGAGGTTATGAGTTGTATTTTTGATAATAAAAGTCTTTATCCCTTACTACATTATTTATTATTAACTAGTATTAATACAAATTATGCAAGAGTATTTTGCAATCATATTTATAAAATAGAAAACGGAGGGAAAAATATGAAAGATTATAGTGAAGTATATGAAGCAGGAAAGAATATACGAGCTGTTTTAGAAAAACAAGATAGTGGAAGAATTGACTCGTTATGTTATGACATTTCTAATATGGTAAGAAACAATAAAACTAACGAATTATATGACTTAGTATTTAATTTAGCAGTTAAAACTAGAGTAACATTTCCGATAGAAATGTATGATGTGATAGAAGATAAAAGTAAAGTAAAGGTTATAGGATATGCCTTTGCAACAGGATTTATAACAGGAAAGGAAAGTGATAAAAATGAATAAAAAAGGATTAACTATTTCTATGATATTTGAGGCAGAAAGTGCCAATTATGGTGAAGGAACCGGAAATACAACTACATTAAAGAAGATGACAAGGAGTGATGATACAAAATATACTTATATATCACGTCAAGCGATGAGATATAGTATTATTAAAGCATTAAATTGGGATAATACTCCGATTGAAGCTAAAGGAAAAGGTGAACAAACAGTAGCTCAATTTGCACCTGAAACTACTATAAAAGACTATCCAGAAATAGACTTGTTTGGATATATGAAAACTGAATCAGAAAAGGGTGCTGCCACTAGAAACGCAGTAGTAAGACTTAGTAATGCAATTTCTTTAGAAGAATATAAAGATGATACTGACTATTTAACAAATACTGGTTTAGCAAAAAGAAATGGCCAAGATTTTAAAAATAGTATTGTTAAAAGTGAAATTCATCGTACTTATTATGGCTATACAATAGCTATCGATTTAGATTTAGTCGGTATAGATGGAGATATTGTAATCAATAACGCTGAAAAAGCTAACAGAATTAATAAATTATTAGAAACTGTTGAATTTTTATATCGCGACATTAGAGGAAGACGAGAAAATTTAAATCCAGTTTTTGTAATTGGTGGTATTTATGAAAGAAAAAATCCTTATTTTGAGCATCGTTTACAATTAAAAAATAATAAACTAAATGTTGAGAAAATTAAAGAAATATTAATAGATAGTGATGTTAAAGATAATACCATTGTAGGACTATTAAAAGGGTGCTTAACCAATGAAGAAGAAATAATAAGCGAATTAAAAGCTGTTAGTATCAATGAAATGTTTGGTAATTTAAAAAATAAAGTAGAAGAATATTATAATGAAAGTAATTAGATTAAAAATAAATCAAAATTTAGCTAATTATCGTAAGCCATTAAATTATCAAATTAAAGAATCATATCCGTTACCACCTTATTCAACTATAATTGGTATGATTCATAAAGCTTGTGGTTTTACAATGTATCATCCAATGAATATTAGTATTCAAGGAGATACTAATAAATCAGTAAGTGACATATATACTAAATACTCATATTCGAAAGGTGCTAAATTTGAAGATGGAAGACATAACATAGAAGTGCCAAGTAATAAAAAAACTTATGGTATTATAAAAGGTCTTGGTAGTATAGAATTAATTCAAGATATACATCTTGTAATCCATATTCTGCCACAAGATGATAAAGAACTAGAAATCATATATCAAAAGTTATTAGTGCCAGATACATACCTATCTTTAGGAAGACACGAAGATTTAATAGATATAGAAGAAGTAAAAATTGTTGAATGTAAAAAAGAAGAATATATTTCTACTAAACATTCTATTTATACACCAATTGATTTAATAGAAGGAAAAGGAACTATATATAATTTACCAAAAGAATTTTATATTGATGAAAAAACTAAACTAAGAAGATTTAAAGAACCAATAAAAGTATATTTAGTACCAACTAAAGAAGTTTTAGTTGATGCTTTAGTTGACGAAAATTCTTATCCAGTATTATTATGCTAAAACCAGTCGACTTATAATATTGTTAAAAAACTAGTAGAGCGACAGAAAAAATAATAAAAAAAATAAAATAATAACATCTTTATTTAATATTTAAATTTTAATAAATAGAGAGATAATAGCAAAATAACCAGTTTTAATCTCAGCATACTGCAATTTAAATGATAACTATTATTATAATTCCACAGGAGTTAAAATATGTTTTAATCTCAGCATACTGCAATTTAAATGCATTATCTAAAATATGAGCATTAATTGTTAACTCTGTTTTAATCTCAGCATACTGCAATTTAAATTTTGAGCAATTTTTCTTCTATGTATGTAAAAGTAATCGTTTTAATCTCAGCATACTGCAATTTAAATGCTATTTGTGTAATTGCTGCTATCATGTTTGTAATTGTTTAAATTTTAGCATATTGCAATTTAAATAATGTATTTGTAGTGGAGGAAGTTGATGCATTATATTAATATACCATATTGAAAGTTATAACAAATTAATTAAAAGGAGAATTCATGAATAACTTACCAAAATTAGAAAATATAAATAAAGAAGTTTTATCTAAAATAGCTAAAACCTTTGGAAAAGAAAAAACAATATATGAACATACTAAAGACGTTTTAGATAATTATAATAATTTCTTTAAAGAATATCCAAATAGCTTTAATAATGAAGAAAAAGAACTAATATATTTAGCTTGTTTATACCATGATTTAGGCAAATCAAATGAATTATTTCAAAAGAAAATAAAAGGATTTAAAAATGTATCTGAAATATCTCATAACTTCTTAAGTCCCTTGTTTTTGCCTCTAGAAGAAATTAAAGAGAATTATGATGAGACAAGTTTAAAAGTATTAAATACAGCAATTTTTTATCATCATACAAGAGATTATGATATAAATCCTAGTGATTATTTAGATTATGCAAAAACATACATTAAAGAGCCATTTCATATAGAAAATAATTTTTTTCCTTCTCATCCTAAATATGGAGTCTTATTCAAATATCCTTCCACAACTGGTAAAAATATACCTGAAAATGTTTGGGAAAAATTCACAAAAATAAAAGGTATGCTTAATCGTTTTGATTATACAGCTAGTAGTGGCTTTAAAAATCCTGAAATTAAAAATAATAACATAGAAATAACTAAAAATATAAAACTTAGTTTTAAAAATCTTACAGACATGCAAAAATATGCTTTAGAAAACACTAATAAAAATCTTATATTAATTGGTAGCACTGGCTCTGGTAAAACAGAAAGTTCACTTTTATGGTTAAATAATAGTAAAGGATTTTATACGTTGCCCCTTAAAGTAGCTAGTAATGCTATTTATAAAAGGATTAAAGATGAATATGCAATTAAAGAAAAAGATGCAGTAGCTTTGCTTCACTCTGATAGTTTTGAAATATTAAAAAAGGAAAACGTCGAGTACGAAGAATATAAGCTAATGAAGCTATTAAGTTCGCCACTGACAATTTGCACAGTAGACCAAATATTTAAATTTCCTTTTAAAGCATTAGGCCAAGAAATATACGCAGCTACTCTTTCATACAGCAAAGTAATAATAGATGAAATTCAAATGTATTCTCCGATAATTTTAGCTTGCTTAATAACAGGATTAAAAAGAATAGTAGAAAGTAATGGAAATTTCTTAATAATAACTGCAACTTTTCCGAAATTTTTAAAAAATAAACTATCTGATACAATTAATGAAGAAAATTATGAAATAAAATCATTTATAAATGAAAACGAACTTAAAAGACATTTTATAAAAATAATAGAAGAAGAGTTTGATTTAGAAAAAATAATAAAAAATTCTAGAAATAAAAAAGTGTTAATAATTTGCAATACTGTATCAAAGTCTATCAAAGTTTATCAAAATTTAAAAATTTTAAAAGCAGAAAATATTCATTTACTACACGCTAGATTTATTAAAAAAGATAGAGAAAAGCTAGAAGAAGAAATTAAATCTTTTGCAAAATCTTCTAATACAGGAATATGGGTAACAACTCAACTTGTAGAAGCCAGTCTAGACATTGATTTTGATGAATTGCATACTGAACTAGCTCCTGCAGATAGTCTAATACAGCGATTTGGTAGATGCTATCGTAAAAGAGAATATCTAGGATTAGTGCCTAATATTTATATATATAATAACGATTCTACGAGTTTTATTTATGATGAAAAACTATTATCTCTATCACTTGAACAATTGAAAAAATATGACAATAAATTATTAAGCGAATTAGATAAAATCTCTTATTTAGATAGTGTATATGATGATAAAGTTTTAAAAGATAATAAAGTTAAATATATTGAAGAATTAGAAGAAAAATTGAAACAATTTAATAATATTATGCCTATGCGTTATAATAATGAAGAAATTCAAAAAATTTTTCGTGATATAAATACAATAAATGTGATTCCTGATTCAATTTATAATGTAAATGAAACACAAATTAATTATTATATTGACATAATAAAAAGCAAAAAAAATTTAGCCAAAGAAAAATATGAAGCCAAAAGACTATTGCTAAGTTTTACAGTACCAGTTTATCATAGGAGTGATACAATAGAAACAAAAATAGAAGGTTTAGACATTTATCGAACCTCGGGCAAGTATTCAAATGAAGTGGGGTTTGAAAGGACAAAAGAAGATGAAGACCGATTCATATAATAAACAAATAACAGGATTAATGTATGCTTATAGTTTAATTTGTGAAAAGAAATTATGGTACTATGCTAATGAATTAACTATGGAAGATAATAGTGAGCATGTTGCTATTGGTAAATTAATTGATGACGAATATTTTAAAAAAGAACATAAACATATATTAATAGATGATTGTGTTAATATAGATTTTCTTAAAAATGGTATTGTATATGAAATAAAGAAAAGCAAAAGTTTAAAAGAAGCAAGCCGACATCAAGTTAAGTTTTATTTGTATCATTTATATAAAAATAACATCGAAAGTCCTATCGGAATAATTAAAATTCCAAAAGAAAAATACGAAGAAGAAGTATATTTAAGTTCTGATGATATAATATTTATAGAAAAACAATTACAAAAAATAGAAAGGATAATAAGCAGTAATCATGTTCCATCGATGGTTGAACAAAAAATATGCAAAAAGTGTGCTTATTATGAATTGTGTAAAATATGAGTAAAGAATCCTATTATCTTTTTAGTTCTGGAGTACTAAAAAGAAGAAATAATTCAATAACATTATATAAAGATGGAATTTTAAAAAAAGATATTCCAATTGAAAGAATTAAAGATTTATATATTTTTGGTAAAATAGATTATAATAGTAAACTTTTTGAATTTTTAGGTTCTAAATGGAATTAATGTCCATATGTTTAATTATTATAATTATTATATTGGCTCTTTTTATCCCAAAGAAAATAAAGTTTCCGGAAAACTATTAGTTTGTCAAGTAAAGCATTATATCGATATTGAAAAAAGAGCCAAAATAGCTAAAGAATTAATTATTGCAGCAAGTTATAATATTTTAAGAAATTTAAAATATTACCAAAACCGAGGGAAAGACTTAGAAATATATATTACAGAAATAGAATATTTAAGAAAAAAATTAAACAATTGTACAAATATTGGAGAAATAATGGGTATAGAAGGCAATATAAGAAAAACATATTATGCTTCTTGGAAAATAATAATTAATCAAGAAGTTGATTTTGAAAAAAGAGTCAAAAGACCTCCTGATACGATGGTCAATGTTTTAATATCATTTCTAAATTCTGTTTTATATACAAAAACTTTAAGTATAATTTATAATACACAGTTAAATCCTACAATTAGTTATCTTCACGAACCAGGAACTAAAAGATTTTCTTTAAATCTTGACATTAGTGAAGTATTTAAACCAATAATAGTAGATAGAACAATATTTTCTCTGTTAAATAAAAACATAATTACTGAAAATGATTTTGTTAAAGAAGATTATTTTCTACGTATGAAAGATGAAGGAATTAAAAAAATTCTAAAAGAATTAGAAAATACTCTAAATAGAACTATCATGCATAAAAAATTGAATAGAGAAGTATCATATGAACATTTAATAAGGTTAGAGTTATATAAACTAATAAAACATTTAATGGAAGAACAAGATTATCAAGGATTTAAAATATGGTGGTAACATGTATATAATATTAATGTATGATATAAAGCAAGTAGAAGATTTTCCTAAAGTTCAAAGAAGAGTATATCAAGTTTGTAAGAAGTATTTATTTCATGTACAAAGGTCCATATTTGAAGGAGAGTTATCTGAATCACAGCTTTTAAAATTAAAATTAGAATTAAAAAAATACTTAAGAAAAAAAGATGACTCATGTATAATGTTTAAATCAAGAAATGAGCGTTGGCTACAAAAAGAATATATAACTGAAATAATAGAAGAAGATAGACAATTTATTTAATCTGTCGACCTTCAATGATTTGAAAATCCTAAGAGAACGACAGAAAAAATTATTAAAAATTAATAAAAATCATAGAAATTTATATAAAATATTGATATACTAAAGTAGATTTTACAATAAAATCACCAGTTATTAATCTAACATATTGAAATTTAAAGATTATCGACAGTTCCATACTCATTTTGAATTTCTTGGTTATTAATCTAACATATTGAAATTTAAAGTAAAATGGACTTAAAAGTTACAATTTTAAATTTCTTGTTATTAATCTAACATATTGAAATTTAAAGACTTTTACATTAACACTAGATAAATGAGCATATAAGTTATTAATCTAACATATTGAAATTTAAAGTATACTGATGTTGGTTTCATCAGCAAGGATAGTAGCGTTATTAATCTAACATATTGAAATTTAAAGTATTCAATTGAAGAAATTAAATTATTATGGACTAAGTTATTAATCTAACATATTGAAATTTAAAGATGAAATAAAAGAGTTGAGTAAATAATGATTCTAAATGTTATTAATCTAACATATTGAAATTTAAAGGTAGTAGTTTTTAAGTATGTCTCTTCTACAATATCCGTTATTAATCTAACATATTGAAATTTAAAGGTAGGAGACAATGGATTAAGACTGCCAGAAAAATATATGTTATTAATCTAACATATTGAAATTTAAAGTGAAGTTATTTATTGAACTTGGGCTTGTTGAAATACGTTATTAATCTAACATATTGAAATTTAAAGAGCGCTAGTACAACTTGTAATATGTCTACTATAGCTCGTTATTAATCTAACATATTGAAATTTAAAGGTGCATGGTAAAGGCGAAGGCATATTTATAAGGAGGGTTATTAATCTAACATATTGAAATTTAAAGACGATATTAAAAATGCATTAAATAGTAGTTTTAATAGTTATTAATCTAACATATTGAAATTTAAAGTTATATAAAATAATTTTTAGGAAGGAAAATGGAAAAGGTTATTAATCTAACATATTGAAATTTAAAGGTTTGTTTAAGTAATGATGTTTTAACAGATAGATATTGTTATTAATCTAACATATTGAAATTTAAAGTTTGTTTTTCAAAATTTACAAGATGATGGAGATGCGTTATTAATCTAACATATTGAAATTTAAAGACTATTAAAGAGATTATTGATGAGTGTGAAAACTTTGTTATTAATCTAACATATTGAAATTTAAAGATACACTGACAATGTCTTGGAGCTATAGAGAAAAAGGTTATTAATCTAACATATTGAAATTTAAAGTTGTTTCACTTGGACGTGGCCCATAAGAATACATAGTTATTAATCTAACATATTGAAATTTAAAGTTTATTCGATGTATAGCTAGCATTTGTAAACTCAGGTTATTAATCTAACATATTGTAATTTAAAGTATGAAGAATATGTTATGGAAGCCCTAGAAAATAGGTTATTAATCTAACATATTGAAATTTAAAGGAAATTAATAGAAATGAAGTAAATGATGGCAATAGTAGTTATTAATCTAACATATTGTAATTTAAAGAAAACTTATTTTAAAATATTCAAAGGTTCTACTGTGTTATTAATCTAACATATTGAAATTTAAAGATTACAGTGCATATTTGAAAAGGACTTTCAAAATCGTTATTAATCTAACATATTGAAATTATCATAATAAAGTAAAAATCATTATAGTGATTCTACTAATACTAAAGTAATAAATATTTAAGGATATATATCTTTTTTCTTTTATTTACCAATTTTTTATAATATAATATTAACAAGAAAGAGTGATTATAATGAAACTATATAATACAGAAACAAGAGCTATTGAAGAGTTTATTCCTTGGGTTCCTGGTGAAGTTAAAATGTATACATGTGGACCAACAGTTTATAGCTATGCTCATATTGGAAATTTAAGAACATATATTATGGAGGACGTTTTAGAAAAAACTTTAAGAATATTAGGTTATAAGGTAACGCGTGTTATGAATATAACAGATGTTGGTCATTTAAGTAGTGATGCTGATACTGGTGAAGATAAAATGGTTAATAGTGCAAAAAAAGAACATAAAACAGTGTTAGATATAGCTCATTTTTATACTGAAGCATTTTTTAAAGACACCGAAAAATTAAATATTAAAAAGCCAGAAATAGTCAGCCCCGCTACAGAAAATATTGACGAATATATCAAAATTATAACCAATTTATTAGATAAAAATTATGCTTATAGTGCTGGAGGAAATATATATTTTGATACATCTAAATTAGATGACTATTATCGTTTGACTAACCATGTAGGTGAAGAACTAATTAGTGGTGCTAGAGAAACTGTAGAAGAAGATTCCAATAAAAGAAATAAAACAGATTTTGTATTATGGTTTACAAAATCTAAGTTTGAAAGTCAAGACCTTAAATGGGATAGCCCTTTTGGAACTGGTTATCCTGGTTGGCATATAGAGTGTACAGGCATATCTTTAAAAAATTTAGGTGAATATTTGGATATTCATTGTGGAGGCGTAGATAATATTTTTCCGCATCATACTAATGAAATAGCCCAATCTGAAAGCTTTATCGGCCATAAATGGTGTAATTATTGGGTTCATGGAGAACATTTAAATGACGCGACTGGTAAAATGAGTAAATCAAAAGGTCATGTTTTAACTGTATCATATTTAGAAGAAGAGGGCTTCAATCCTCTAAGCTATCGTTTTATGGTATTACTTAGTCATTATCGAAAACAACTTACATTTAGTCTTGAATCTTTAAGCGGTGCGGAAAACGCTTATAAAAAACTTAAAAGACAAATATTAAATTTAAAAGATGATGGAGAAATTGATAAAGAAATATTTGAAAAATATACAAACGAATTTAAAGAATTCTTAAGTGATGATTTAAATACTGCTAATGCCATTACTTTAATATATGAGGTCTTAAAAAGTGATACTAACGATATAACTAAAAAGACTACAATAAAATATTTTGATGAAGTTTTATCTTTAGATTTAACTACAGAAGAAAATAAGAAAATAGATGAATATTATATTATCGAAATGATAGAAAAACGTAACATTGCTAAGAGTAATAAAGATTTTGTTACAGCTGATGCTATTCGAGATGAACTTTTATCTAAAGGTATTATTTTAAAAGATACTCGTGAAGGCACTACATATGAGGTAGCATAATGAGTTTAATAATTGAAATAATTTTTATATTAGTAATACTTTTTATTATAATCTTAAATATCAAATTACGAAGCATTTATAAAGAAAATAAAAATATTCATAATGAAAAGAATATATCTGGTTTCGAAATAATACTTAATTTAAGTTCTAATGACCCTCATATTATAAAGAAAAAAGGAATGTTTTTAGATTATTATAACCATGAGCGAAATACTATAAAATTATCCGATACTGTATTTGATGGTGAAGATATATACGCTAGTTTAGTTGGAGTTAATATTGCTTATGAAACCAAAGATATTACTTTTGCTAAAAATAACAAATTTAGTTCAATTATGATATTAACATCTTATATTGTTATTATTTTAGGGGCATTTTTAAACAATCCTAATATCATTAATTTTGGATTAATTATATTTATTCTAGCATTTATTTATGAAGTATACGTTTTAAGTAAATTAAGTACCAATAAAGCATATAATGAATTAATAGAAATGGTAAAAAAAGATAAGCTTATAAAACCAAATCAAAATAAAGAAAAGTTTTTTTCAACAATATTTCTTATTAAACTAGCAACATTACCATATAGTTTTTTAAAATATTTTAAATAAATGGTACTTTTTTAGTATCATTTTTTTGATAATCATAATTTTATCTTTTATATCCAAACAATAATTGTTATAATTAAAGAGTGGTGATACTATGAAATTAGAAGTTAATGGCTTTAATGTCTTCTATATTGTTACAGTAACTTTTATTACAAGCTTAATTTTAGGGTTTCTTATGAAAAAGATTGCGGTCCATATTAATGCTTTAGATATGCCTAATAAAAGAAAAGTGCACAAAAAACCGATGCCTAGATTAGGTGGCTTAGCAATTTACTTTGCATTTTTATTAGGTTATATTCTATATGGTACTATTTCATTAAAAATGATTAGTGTTTTAATAGGAAGCTTTATCATTGTTATAACTGGCGTTATAGATGATATTAAACCTATTCCTGCTAAATATAAATTATTATGTCAAATAGCTGCAGCCTTAGTAGTTGTTATATATGGAGGGCTATATTTTAATAAAATCACTATTTTAGGATTAAATTTAAGGTTTCCTAATTGGCTTAATATGGGACTTTCGATATTTTTTATAATTGCAGTCATAAATGCTATAAATTTAATTGATGGTTTAGATGGTTTAGCATCCGGTGTTAGTGCAATTTATTTTACAACTATAGCCATTCTTGGATTTGTATTAAAACATTTAGGTGGTTTAGATATAATCTTATCATTAATAATGCTAGGTAGTGTATTAGGATTCTTAGTACATAATTTTCCTCCAGCTCGTATTTTTATGGGAGATTCAGGAAGCATGTTTTTAGGTTTTATCATTGCAATTATTGCTTTGCTAGGATATAAAGTAGCAACTATTACATCTGTTATCATTCCAATAGTTATACTATTTATTCCACTATTAGATACAGCTTTTGCTATAATTAGAAGGTTATTAAAAAAAGAAAAAATAAGTAAACCTGATAAGGAACATTTACACCATCAACTTTTAAAAATGACTTCTTCTCCGACTAAAAGTGTATTAATTATATATTTAATAAATATCATATTTAGTGCTATATCTATACTATTTGTTTTAGGAGATGACAAACAAGCTATGGCAATATATATTTTAGTAATGGTGTTCTTCTTATTCTTAGTATTAAAAACAAATATATTATTTGAACATAAAAAGCATCAAAAAAGATAGTTATTATTTAAAAATGAACTATCTTTATTTATTTTCATCAAGTTTTAAAATTGCTTCATAAACTCTCTTACAATTGTTTTTATCATTATATTTGTAAAATTTATTAATTCTCCTTAAATATTTATCTTCTAGTTTACAATCATTTTCAATATATTTAATTATAGTATCAATTGTCGTTTTATAAGAATTTGTTACAGGCCCAAATCCATTTAACGTGTCATCAAAATAACTTTCATTATAAATATGATTTTCAGAAAATAATTTTTTATCAAATTGAGCATAAATCACAGGTTTTTTCAAATAAGCAAAATCAAATGTAACACTAGAATAGTCAGATATTAAGATGTTGGCCTCTTTAAATATTTTTTGATAGTCAGCAAAACCTTCAACGACGTGAATTATATCATTTCCCTTAAAATCTACATAATTTTCTTTATGAGAAGGATGAATAACAAATATCCCTTTATAATTATTTTTTCTCATAACATTTAATAATTTTTTATCATTAATTAAATTGTTATAAAAATTAAAATAATCACTGTTTTTAAAGTTAAAATTATAGGCTCTAGTACCATCAATAATATTTACTTTACCTTGTAAAAATTGTCGCCATGTTGGCATAATAGCAATAGTTTTATTAGGTTCGCTCGTTAAATTATCATGTCTAGGTAACCCCAATAATTTAACAGAATTTTTACTATAACCATAATTTCCATTTAATATAGAATCGTATTCATTATTAGCCGTAGTAACAAAAAGTTTAATGTTTTTATTATTATAATTAAGCCATCCAGAAATGTCATTTTTTATAATACCATGTTGTAAGAAAATAAAATCAAAAGTATATAAATCACGATAAAAATTATTATTCTTCCCAAAAGCATTTAATACCCATTGGTCGGCTTGAGAAGATATTATTTTATCAGCGTTTAAAAAACACATTTTATATTTAAAAGAATTATAAGGAATAACTTTACCTATTTTTTTCATTTTTAAATAATCATTTGAATTTTTATCTATTACAAAGTATGGCTTAATATTTTTATTATTTTGCTTAACAATATATTTAAACAAATGCATACCATTATCATTAGCAACAGTAGTTCTATCCGAAATTAACCATATTTTTTTATGATGAGTTAGTCTGAAAAAATGATAGCATAAGCGATATATCAATTGCTTGAATTTTAAATGATGTATTAATTGTGCATATAAATACATCTCTAAGACTATTCTTTTCTTTAGTGTTTTTTTCTCACATACTATACTATTACCTTTTCTAAATATAATATATTTATCTTTAGTATAATGAAGTCTGTACCCACTATCTAATTTTCCAAGTAAAGTAAAATCAAGTGGAATTCCTACCATCTCTTCACTTCGATATTTTATGAAAAATCTTATGCTGAGTTCTTTATTAGAATTTAATTTTTCTATAATTTTAAAAGACTGGGATTCATACATTAATTCATCAATGCTATAATTTTTTTGATTTCCTATATTATTAAAATCTAATTTTTTTATTGTATTGTTTATCATGCAATAAATTTCATAATAATTGTTAGGCAATATACATTCTATTCTACCGCTTATATTTAATTTATTTTCATTAATATCAATAACATTAATTTTTAACATATTTCCACTTTTAAAATTATAAACTATTTGATTTTGCAAGTATAATTTTCCCTTTAGCAAGTATAATTTATCAAAAATTGTTTCGCCATACTTTAGTTTTAAAGCCATTAATTTATGATTGGCACTTATATATCTTTGATTTAAAATAACATTATCTTCTATAAATTGTAATATTGAATGAATATCTTTTTTATATTTTTTGATTTCAGAAGTTGTTAAAAGCCCTTTAATTAAAACATTTTTAATTCTCCATTGTAAATCATACATTACTACATATTGAATATAAGGAAGTACATATCCATACTTCTTTTTTGTTAAATCAATTAAAACTTTATGAAAATTTACTAATGTATCTTTATAATATGATAAATTTGTATGGCATGTATTTATAGCCGATGATAAATCTGGTCTCTTTCGATAATAAAAATATGAAGAACTTATAATACCATATTTTAATTTTTCAATAATAATTTGATTAATAAATAATGCATCTTCACCATATTTTAATTTGCTATCAAATTTATATTTAATTGCTTCGGTTCTTATAAAACATGATGCAGCATGTAACTCTATATCCTTAAAATTAGTCGATATGTTAATAATAGTATCATCCACAAACTTATAATTAAGAGGATGATTAGTGCTTGTTTGAGCATCAAAATATTTCAATTTAAATGCTATTACATCAATGTTTAAATTATCTCTAAACATATTATAGGCTTTTGCAAATGCATCATCTTGCCATTTATCGTCACTATCTAAAAAGTTAACAAATTCTCCTTGAACAAATTCTAATCCTTTATTACGAGCTGCAGATACTCCAGCGTTTTCTTGTTTAACATAAATTATATTTTTAGGATAAAGTTTTTTATATTTTAAGCATATTTCTTCAGAATTGTCTGGGCTCCCATCATTTACTAAGATAATTTGAATATTGTTCTTAAAGTCTACGCTTTGATTAATAACACTTAAAATGGTTTCTTCCAAATAATTAAAAACATTATAAATAGGAATTACCACCGAAAATTTATACTTATACTTTTTCATAAAACTAAACCTCCTAATACTTAAATAAGTATATCATAAAAGTAAATATAAAAAAATATAAAACATGTAATATATAGGAAAAATACGCTTTTGCTTTACTAGATATTAATATTTTGGTAAAATTAAAATGGTGAATAAAAAATGAAAAAGTTTATTACAAATATTAAAAAATATTTTAAATATGCTAAACGCTCTTCTAAAGCAGAATTAAAAAGTGAAGTTGCAGATTCATATTTAAATTGGTTATGGTGGGTTATTGAACCATTTGGTTTTATGTTAATATATACATTTGTTTTTGGTGTAATATTTAAGTCAAAAGAACAGTATTTTGCAGTATTTGTTTTTACTGGATTAACTGCTTGGGATTTTTTTAATCGTATGATAACAGGAAGCGTAAAATTAATATTAAATAACCGTGGTTTAGTAACAAAGGTTTATATACCAAAATATATATTATTATTGTCAAAATCATTTACTTATCTATTTAAACTTATGATTTCTTTTGGATTAATAATAGTCTTAATGATATTCATGGGCGTGCCATTTACTTTAAAAATATTTTTCGCAATTCCAATTCTTTTAGTTTTATATATACTATGTTTTGGAATCGGTATGATTTTAATGAATTTTGGGGTTTATTTAGATGATTTAGCAAATTTAATAAATTTAGCTTTAAAGATGGTGTTTTATTTATCTGGCGTATTTTATGATATTAATACTCGTTTAAAAGGAACAGCACTTGCTTATATTTTATTAAGATTTAATCCCATAGCATTTTTTATGCATGAATTTCGTAGAGTTATTATTTATGGGAAGATGCCAAGTTTTGAGGGGTTAGCATTTTGGCTTGTGATAGGATTAACATTATGTGGGATTGGAATACATATAATCCACAAAAATGAAAATAGTTATGCGAAGGTGATATAATGAAGAATGATAAGTCAGTAAAAGAGTCAAAAAACATTTCTGTTACAGTTGATAATTTGCATATAAGTTATCGAGGACTAAAAAAGACTTCAATTCGTAAATCTTGGAATAAAAGAAAAAGTAAAATTGAAATTTTTGAAGCTTTAAAGGGCGTAAGCTTTGAAATTGAAGAGGGCAAAATTTTAGGAATTATTGGTAAAAATGGTAGTGGAAAATCAACAATGCTACGTGCTATTGCTGGCATTTTCTCGCCTGACAAAGGGTCAATTAATTTGCATGGAAATAGTATATCTTTGCTATCAATAGGTGTAGGATTTAATAATAAACTAACTGGACGTGAGAATATATATTTATCTGGCATGCTATTAGGATTTAGTGAAGAGCAAATTAAAGCAAAAGAAAAAGAAATTATTGAGTTTGCTGATATTGGTAAATTTATTTACAAGCCAGTTAAGACTTATTCATCTGGTATGTATTCTAAGCTAGCATTTGCAATAACAGCTATATTAGAAACTGATATTATGCTTATTGATGAAGTACTCTCAGTAGGAGATGCCAAATTCAAAGAAAAAAGTTACAATAAAATGAAAGAGTTAATTTCTGATGAACATCGCACAGTAATTATTGTTTCGCATAGTTTAGGAACTATAAAAGAATTATGTGACGAAGTATTATGGCTAAATGACGGCAAGGTTATCATGAAAGGCGAAGCAGAAGAAGTGATACCAAAATATGAAGAGTTTATGAATAGTGCTTCATAAAATCCTAAATTTAGGAGGATTTAAATGAAAAATGATAATTTTGAAAAAATAAAGAATATAAAAGATATTAAGGAAGTTTATATAAATTTATTTCCTATATTTTTTAGAACGAAAAATAACATAAATGTTTTATCTTGTTGTTTTTATCGTATTAATAAACAAAATAAAAAGAGCAATTATAAAAAATTCATTAAATTAAATGAAGATTTATATTCTATAAAAACTTTTTTTAAAAAAGGTTTAGGTGGAATAAATATTAAAAAATATAGTTATTATTTTAATATTTATAAAGCAAGAATCCCTATAAATAATTTAAAAGATTATCCACCTCAAAATTTAGTTAAAATTTGTTTTAAAAGCGAACAAAATGAAATTATTATGCCTTGTATTTATAACTTAATACATTTAAAAAAATACAAAGGTCTAACTAGTAGGGTTTATAAAATTAAAGATACAGATTTAGTTTGCTATTTCCGTCAAGCAAAATTGAACTCAATAGCAATAACAGTACGGGAGCAAAACATAACTGATAGAAAAATTAATAAATTAAAAATATTGTTAGCAAAAATAATATCTTTACTAACAATTCCTAAAGATATAATACTATTATATGAAAAAGAAGCGAATAAATATGAGGAAAGTGCCTCAGTAGTTTACGAAAAATTAATAGATGAAGGGTATCAACAGGTATATTTTATTATAAATAAAAATAGTAAACATAACGATTTTATAAAAGCAAAATATCAAAAAAATATTATATATGCTCATACTTTTAAACATTATTTCTACTTCTTTAAATGCCATAAGTTTATTGGGACAGAAACTGTTCCTCATTCATTAGAACTTAGAGCAGCAAATAAATATATTACGAGAAAGTTTATAAAAAAAGATTATAAACAAGTATTTCTGCAACATGGAGTTATGTACATGGTTGCACTTGATTCTCGTGCTCGCAGTGGTTTTCGTAAAGATGGCAATGAACTACCTAATGATATTAAAATCGTTGTATCTTCTAAAAAAGAAGCTGCTCATTTTATAGATTTAGGTGGATTTAATTATGAAGATTTATATATTACGGGATTACCATTTTATGACCG
>CAPZYV010000002.1 GCA_948750805.1 uncultured Bacilli bacterium
TTTTTATATGATATATGTAAAAAATATAATATAAGTGCTGATTATCTTTTAGGTAAAATAAATAGTCCTAAATATTTAAAATAACTTTAAATTCTAATTTAGGAATTTTTTTTTAGAGTAATATGTGCTAAAATTATAAATGAAAAAGGAGACTAATTTATGGAAAATGTTAAATATAAAAGAGTTTTATTAAAGCTTAGTGGTGAGGCTTTAGCAGGGGAAACTAAATTTGGTGTCAATGCTAAAACAATTGGTAATATTTGTGATAAAATTAAAGAAATCATTAATATGGGTGTAGAAGTATCTATCGTAGTTGGTGGAGGAAATTTCTGGCGTGGTCGTAATGGACATGAAATGGAGCGAACTACTGCTGATTATATGGGTATGCTTGCAACTGCTATGAACGCTTTAGCATTACAAGATGCTTTAGAAGCAAGAGGTGTTCACTCTAGAGTTCAGACATCTATTGAAATGCGTGAAATAGCGGAACCTTTCATTCAACGTAAAGCTGAAAAGCATTTAAGTAAAGGTAGAGTGGTAATCTTTGCATGTGGTACAGGACATCCTTACTTTACAACAGATACTGCCGCTGTACTTCGGGCAACAGAAATGAAAGCTGATATAATCTTGCTTGGTAAATCAATTGACGGTGTATATTCAGCTGACCCTAAAATAGATAGTACTGCAACAAAATATGATAGTAT
This sequence comes from uncultured Bacilli bacterium, assembly GCA_948750805.1. The sequence continues at coordinate 705 of CAPZYV010000002.1, forward strand.
AACTTATCTTGATGTTTTAAATAAAGATTTAAAAGTAATGGATTCTACTGCCACTGCTATGTGCCGTGATAATAACATTCCACTACTTGTATTTGGTATTAGCGACCCTGAAAATATAGTTAGTGCTATAAAAGGAGAAAAAATCGGTACAATCGTTACAAATTAGTAGACAAAAAGTGATTAATCAGTTAGAATAATAACACCTATTGGGAGGATTGTTATGAAATATGGGATTAATTCATATGAAGAAAGATTAAATGGTGCAGCATTACTTGATTTTGAATATTTAAGAAGTCATCCTGAATCTATAGCTCATGTTGTAGAAAGATATAATGCAGATGTATCTTTTAGACAAGAAATTGCCTTGTCTATTAGAAATAATCCATCTTTTGCTGCTAGTTTTTATCGCTATTTTGGCGAATTACAAGCAATTAAAAGTACAACTAAAGGACGTTAAAATGCGTCTTTTTCTTTCTTTAAATAATATTTTAGTGTATAATTAAATTGGTGATGTAAAATGAAAAGAGTAATCCTTGTAGACGGAAACAACTTAATGTTTAGAAGTTATTATGCAACCGCTTATACAGGAAATATCATGCGTAATTCTAAAGGATTTCCAACTAATGCTTTATATGGTTTTGTTAGTATGATAAATAAAATATTGGTAGAAGAAAATCCTTCTTATATAGCTGTCGCTTTTGATATTGGTAAGAACTTTCGCAAAGCAAAATATAATTTTTATAAAGAAGGTCGTAATGCGACACCTGATGATTTAAAAATCCAAATGCCAATAGCACGTGAAATTCTTGATGCTATGGGAATTAAATATTTAGAATTAGAACCTTATGAGGCTGATGATATAATTGGAACTTTAGCTAAATGGGCTGATTTAGACCCGGAATATGATGCAACAATAGTATCAAGTGACCGCGACTTATTACAGCTTATTAGTCCTGTAGTTGATGTTAAACTTTTAAAACAAAGTGGATTTATTAAATATAATCCAGAAACTTTTAAAACAGATTGGGGTATAGAACCAATTAAAATTATTGACCTAAAAGCTTTAGCTGGCGATTCATCTGATAATATTCCTGGGGTAAAAGGAATAGGAGATAAAACTGCTTTAAAGCTTTTAACTGATTATGGCTCTTTAGAAGGAATATATGAAAATATTGAAAGCATTAAAGGAAAGACTCGTGAAAAATTAGAAATAGACAGAGACAATGCCTTTATGAGTAAAGAAATTGCTACCATATTCCGTGATGTTCCTCTTGATATCACTTTTGAAGATATAAAATATCAAGGGGTTAATGAAGAAAAATTAAGTTCAATTTATGAGACTCTAGAATTTTACTCTCTATTAAAAAATTTTAAACGCGAAAATTTAGTTAAAGAAGATATAAAATTTACTAAAATAGAAGATATAGCTAATTTAACTTTAAGTAATGAAGTTAGTATTTATATTGAACTTGACAAAGAAAATTATCATAAGGGAGAATTATTAGGAATAGGTCTTAGTGATAAAGATAATAATTATTATTTAAATAGAAATTTATTAAAAGATTTAATACCTTTATTAAAAGGGAAAGTAGTATATACTTATAATGCTAAAGCTTTAGAAATACTTTTAAGAAGAAATAATTTAGAACTTTCTCCTGTAAATTATGATTTAATGATTGCTTCTTATTTAACTGATGGTAATACACATGATGATATAGCTTATTTAATGCAACCAGAACATATTAGTGTAGCTTTTTATGAAGAAATGTTAAAATCAGGTTTCAGTGATTCAGAAAAATTAATTAAAGATATAGTGTTAAAATCTCGTTTTATATTTGATACCCGTGATAAATATGTAAATAAATTAAAAACAGAAACTATGTATGATTTGTTTAAAAGTATTGAAATGCCACTTTTATACGTATTAGCTGATATGGAATATAATGGTGTAAAAATAGATTCTCTTAAATTAGATGAAATTGAAAGTGAAGTTGAAGCTAAATTAGCAATTTTAACTAATGAAATATATAATATGGCTGGATGTAGTTTTAATATTGCTAGTCCTAAACAATTAGGTGAGATATTATTTGAAAAGTTAGGTATTGCTAGTGGTAAAAAAACCAAAACTGGTTACAAAACTGATGCTACAACATTGCAAAAATTAAGTAACCTTCATCCTATTATTAATTTAATATTAGAATATCGAAACTATAGCAAGATTTTGTCGACTTATACTGCCAGTCTTAAAAATTTTAAATTTGAAGACGGAAAAATTCATACTATTTTTAAGCAAACCCTAACTAGAACAGGGCGATTATCAAGTGTTGAACCAAATCTTCAAAATATTCCTATTAGAGGTGAAGAAGGAAGAAAAGTAAGAAAGGCTTTTATTCCTACTAACGATATGTTCTTAAGTATTGATTATTCCCAAATAGAACTTCGAATTTTAGCACATATTTCTGGTTCTCCTGAGCTTATTGAAGCTTTCCGTAATAATCAAGATATTCATACGAAAGTTGCTGCTGATATTTATGGAGTTAGCGAATCAGATGTTACGAAATTGATGCGTAGTACTGCTAAAGCAGTCATATTTGGCATAGTTTATGGTATAAGTGGCTTTGGTTTAGGTGAAAACTTAAATATTAATACTAAAGAAGCAGCTAAATTTATTGAAAAATATTATGAACTATATCCTGGTGTAAAACGTTATATGGATAATATTGTAAAAGAAGCTTATGAAACTGGTTCTGTTAGAACTTTATTTAATCGTAAAAGAACTATTGAAGAATTAAATAACTCAAATTATATGATAAGAAGTAGTGGTGAGCGTATTGCTCTTAATACCCCAATTCAAGGAACTAGTGCAGATATTATTAAAAAAGCTATGGTATTAGTTTATGAAGAATTTAAAAAAGAAAATATTAAAAGTAAAATGGTTTTACAAATCCATGATGAATTAGTAATTGACACAATTGCTTCAGAAGAAGAAAAAGTAACACGAATTGTTAAAGATGTTATGGAAAATGTAATAGAGTTATCTGTTCCTTTAAAAGTAGGAATTGCTAAAGGAAAAGACTTATATGAAGCAAAATAATAATATAAATAAGGAGTGATTAAAATGCCAGAAATAGCAGAAGTCGAAACAGTAAGAAACACTTTAAAACGTCAAATATTACATAAAAAAATAAAAGATGTTAAAGTTTACTATAAAAATATGATTGAAAGTGATATAAATTTATTTGGTAAAGATTTAATTGGTGATGAATTTATTGATATAAAAAGAAGAGGCAAATGGTTAATATTTGAAACTAATAAAAGATATTTATTATCTCACCTTCGGATGGAAGGAAAGTTCTTTATTAAAAATAACACTGAAGAGAAGGGTAAACATGAACACGTAGCTATAACTTTTCAAGATGATACTACTTTAAGATATGAAGATACCAGAAAATTTGGTCGTATGAATCTAATTAAAAAAGAAAATTTAGAAAATACTGAAAGTATCAAAAAACAAGGATTAGAACCTGGTGATAAAAATCTTACTAGTGAGTACTTATTAGAAAAATTTAAAAATAAAAGATTACCTATAAAGAGTGTTTTACTTGACCAAACAATTATTAGTGGCCTTGGAAATATTTACGTAAATGAAGTAATGTTTTATGCTAAAATAAATCCTTTAAGGGAAGCAAAAAGTATTACTGAAAGTGAGTGTGAACTTATTTGTAAGGGTAGTGATGAAATAATAAAAGAAGCTATTAAAATGGGTGGCACTACTATTAAAAGTTATACTTCAAGTTTAGGAGTAACCGGAAGATTCCAACAAAAATTAAAAGTTCACAAAAAAGCTGGAGAACCTTGCACTATTTGTGGTAATCCTATAAAAAATATAAAGATTGGTGGACGTAGTACTTATTATTGTGAACACTGCCAAAAATAATAAATTTATGTAGAGTTAAGCTCTACTTTTTTTGACATTTAGTTTAGGAAATTGTCTAATTATATTAAATATTAAAGTATAAAAGGGAGGTTTTTAAATGAATAAAATACAAAAATATCAAGAACAAATTTTTGAAGATATCAAACATATTGATGAATATGGTAATGAATATTGGCTTGCTCGTGAATTAATGATAACATTAAGCTATAGTAAATGGCAAAATTTTGAAAAAGTTATTGAAAAAGCAAAAATTAGTTGCGAAAATTCAGATAATATTATTAATTATTGGTTTACTGACGTCAGCAAGCCAATAACAACAGGAAAGGGTAAAATAGAAATTATAAAGGATTATAAATTAACTAGATATGCCTGTTATCTAATTGTCCAAAATGGTGATGCTAGAAAAGAAGAAATAGCTTTGGGTCAAACTTATTTTGCAGTTCAAACTAGAAAAATGGAATTGGTCGAAAATTATTTTAAAGAGTATGATAATATGACCGAAGATGAAAAAAGATTCTATCAAAGAGGTTTAACTAAAAAAGGAAACTTCTCTTTAAATCAGACTGCTAAAAAGTGTGGAGTTAAGAATTTTGATAAATTTCATAATGCTGGCTATAAAGGACTATATAATGGAGAGACAGCTAGCGATATTGCCAAGAGAAAAGGGCTAAGATATAGAGAAGATATTTTAGATAATATGGGAAGTGAAGAGCTAGCAGCTAATCTTTTTCGTATTACTCAAACTGAATCCAAACTAAAAAAAGATAACATTTCTAGTGAAAATGATGCCAAAGAAACACATTATAATATTGGAAGAAATATTAGAGAGGTTATTGCTAAAAATGGTGGAACTATGCCTGAAGAGTTACCAACACCTGAAAAATCATTAAAAGAATTAGAAAAAGAAGAGTTAAAAAAATTAAAAGGTGGCACTATATTAACCATATTAAATTTTCGGTTAATAAAAAAATTAATAAACTAAAAAAATATAGGTTTATTACTTTTTTCAAATGTTAAAATATCATTTTTACTAATTAAACTATATATTTGTGCTGCGATTAATTCATACTTATAAGTTGTACTTGTTGGTATTGGAACAAGTCCTACTTCTAAATCAGGTAAATTATGAAGATAATTTCGACCTTTTTCATTAAAACCTAAAATTTTAATATATTCAATACTAGCTAATTTATTTATATCTTTAGGTACACCAATTAAAATATGAATAAGCATTCGACAGATTTTATTATAGGTATATCTCTTAGTTTTTACGTTTTGAATTAATTCTTCTATATTATTTGATGTTATTATCTTTTCTTTTAATCTATTTTCAATACCTTCATCTACCGTCAAATATTTACTTAAATCTAAATCAGTTATAATTTTATATTTAATAAAAGGGAATAGCTGATTTAAATTTAAATTTTCAATTAATTTAATAGTTTTCCTAGGTACATTTAATGATATATCTTCACCTAATTTAATTTTGTTGCGAATATTACTAGCACTGATAATTTCACTATTTTCATCTGTACTATGATAAATACTAGTTCTTTTTATAGTAATAGGAGTTATATCAAAATTATTCATTTTTATAGCTTTTATATAACTAATTCCTAGTAAATCATTAGGATTAAATATATTTTCGTTAATATTTAAAGCTTTAGCTAAAGCAGTTGGATAATTAACACCTTCATCTAATAGTTTTTTAACTCTCAGATTATATTCTGGATTTTCTTGGATAGTAGCAATTTCTTCTAAAAGTTTTGCATTATTAGATTCACTACCGAAAACTAGATATTTACAACCTAAATAATGAAGTATTTTGATGCTAGCTTGAGCAAAAATATCAGCACTTTGAGTACCAAAAATAAAGGGAAGCTCAACTACTAAATCAACACCATATATTAAAGCTAACTTAGTTTTATTTTCCTTAGATAGAATACTTACTTCTCCACGTTCTAAAAAATAACCATTTAAAACTAAAATAATTGGACTTCCCGGAAATAATTTTTTAGTTTCTTCGATATGATGGATATGCCCTTTATGTAAGGGATTATATTCACAAATTATACCTACTGCTTCCATGTATATCACCTAAATTAAGTATAGCAAAAAAAACTAAAAAGGAAAATAATTATATAACTTTATCTTTAATTTTACATTTATTTAATATTTTAAAATATAAATATTTACCTGTGTAATTTATAATGGTATACTTTAATTATTGAGGTGATTTATGGCTGGGTTTCATATTCATATAGCTATTGGCAAAGAATATCTAAAGAAAAATAATATAAGCAATTTAAAAGATTTTTATAAAGGTATTATAGCCCCAGATTTAGGAATAAAAAAAGATACTCACTATAGTGGATATCAAGATAAAAATAATTTAATAGAATATTTAGCTAATAAAGTTAATTTAAAAAAGTATCTTTTATGTAATAAAATAGATACAGATTATCAAAAAGGGATATTTTTACATTTAATAACAGATTATGTATTCTTTAATTATTTTTTTAATAAAGAATATTTAAATGATGTAAGTTATGAAAAGTTTTGTGAAGATTTATATTATAGTTATGAAATAAACAATAAATATCTAAAAGAAAATTATGATATTAATGATTTTCCTTTTTAGGCTATAGTAAATAAAATATTCTTAAAAGTCAAACTCGAGTAAATATTAAGTTAGGCACTAATATTTTAGAAAATAAAAAAGTTGATAATTTTATAGATTATATAGCTAATATTAATTTGGAAGAATATAAGAATAAAATTATAAAAAACGAAAAAATTATTATTAACTTTTAAAATGTTAAGTTTAGTTGACAAAATTCTAACTAAAGTTGGTTGAGTGCAACTAAGAATTTTTATAAAATGACAGCGAGGTGAAAAAATATGTCTATAAATGAGAAGATATATAATTTAAGAAAAAAGAAAAACATTAGTCAAGAAGCATTAGCAAATGTTCTAAATGTTTCTAGACAAACAATTAGCAAGTGGGAAACTGGAGAATCTAATCCTGATTTTGATAAAATAGTCCCATTATGTAATTATTTTGGGATATCAACAGATGAATTACTTAAAGGTAGTCCTAATAATTTAGAACAAGAAATAGTTATTGAAAAAAAGAAAAATAAAGCTTTAACAATTTCTCTTTGCATATTCATATTTGTTATTATGATGGTGTTAGTATTAATATTTGATGAAGTTTTTAAAAATGATACTTTAACTGGATTAACATCTATTATAGGATTTGGTGCTATTGCTATAATTTTAGTTAATTATTTTTGCTCTAGACCAATAAGTGAAAAGAGAAATAAAATTTCCTTTAATTCGGAAAAAAGAAGACTTATAAATTCTATAATAAACATGCTTACTATCCTTGTCTATTTAGGAATAAGTTTTATATTTGATTCCTGGGCCTATTCTTGGATAATATTTATAGTGGGAATATTAATTCGTAAAGTAGTAGAATTAATAATAATGTTAGGAGAGAATAATAATGAAGAATAAAGCTTTGATAATAACTAATATTATTCTTTTATGCTGTATGATAATTGGTTTATTAATATTTATGATTTGGGGTATTGGCTCTAAACATAGTTTTTGGGAGTTTAAAAATGAACTTTTATTTACAAAGACTTACAATATAGAAGATATATCAAAAATAAAAACTGATTTAAAAAGTTATGATATAGAATTTAAAGCAGCTAATGATAATAATTTTAAAGTTGAAGTTTATGGTAATGAAAAAAATAAAGATAATGTAAAAATTAATATTAATAATAACACTTTAAATATTGACCAAAAAGGTTCATCTATTTGTTTTGGCTTTTGTTATAGTGATAATGTTGTAGTTATTTATGTCCCAGAATCTTTTAATAAAGAACTTGATATTCATACTATTAGTGGCGATATTGATGTTTATGTTGATACGCTAAAAGTTAATTTAAAAACGACAAGTGGCGATATTAAAATGCAAAATGTGGAATATGCATCTATTAATACAACAAGTGGTAATGTAAAATTAGAAGAAGCAAAAGAAGCTAATATCAATACTGTAAGTGGCGATGTAAGAGTTAGTTCATCTGAAAATATTGATATAAAAACAACAAGTGGCGACATTACAATTTTAGAAGTAACAAAAAGAATTTATCTTAATTCTACAAGTGGCGATGTTACAGTTCAAGATTTTACAATTAATAGTGATTCTAAAGTTCATACTGTAAGTGGTGAAGTTAATATTAATTTAAGAAATGAAGCTAATATAAGTGCTGAAACAAGAAGTGGTGATAAAGATATTAAAAATACTAATGGAGAATATAAACTTGACATTAAAACTACAAGTGGGGATATTACAGTAATGTAGGTTACAATTTTTAATAATTTGTGGTAAAATGTAGTTGATTGGAAGAGTAGTATGTTAAGAAGAGTTGATTTTAAAAAAAGAGGAAAAAATGCTTTTTATCGTAATTGGAAATCTTGTGTAGCTGTTTGTTTTATTTATGCAATATTAGTTGGAGGAACTATTATTAGTTTTAATAAAAGTTATAATATAGATTATAATGATAATATACCTTCTGTTAATATTAATAGAATTGATGCTGATACTAATTCTGATATTGTTAATGAGTTTTTAAATGAATTAAATGGTAATAAACCTAAAAGTAATAATATATTTAGTGCCACTAAAGGTGTAATTGGAACGGTTTCCAATAATGTATCTAAATCTGGTTCTTATATATTTGGTATTTTAAATGCTTTAAATCAAGCTTTATTTAAAGATAGAATTTGGGCTAGTGTTATAATTATTATAGGTGCTCTACTTTCTTTAATTTATTGGATATTTGTAAGTGAAGTTTTAGAAGTTGGCCAAGCAAGATTTTTCATAGAAAATAGAGTATATATAAAAACAAAAGCTAGTAAATTATTAATTCCATATAAATTTAAAAACACCTTACATATTATATGGACAATGTTTTTAAAAAATCTTTATAATATTTTATGGTTTCTAACAATAATTGGTGGTTTTATTAAACATTATTCTTATTTAATGGTTCCATATATTTTAGCAGAAAATCCTGATATGAAAGCTCGTGATGTTATAAGATTATCGCGAGAAATGATGGATGGATATAAATGGGAAATGTTTAAATTAGATTTATCTTATATTGGCTGGTTTTTCTTAGGTATTATAACTTTTAATATAGCTAATTTAGTATTTGTGACTCCGTATATTAATGCTACTCGTACAGAAGTATATATGTATTTACGTGATTTAGCCAAAACAAGAGGAATAAGAAATAGTAAAAAATTAAATGATAAATATTTAGATAATGAAATTTCGTTTACTGAATATCCAGTTTATGAATATAAATTTAAAAATATAAAAACTCCTAAATGGTTAAATATAAATTATAAAAGAGATTATAGTTTTTGGGATATTGTTTTATTATTCTTTATAATAGCTATCATTGGTTTTTCTTATGAAGTAATATTATGTTTATTTACTAATGGAAAACTGGTTAATAGAGGTGCTTTATACGGTCCTTGGTTACCTATATATGGAGCTGGAGGAATTGCTATGTTAGTTTTATTAAAACCATTTCGTAAAAATCCTTTTACCTATTTTATTTTAGCAATGCTATTATGTGGAATTATTGAATATTCGACAAGCGTTTATTTAGAAATAGTTCATCATATGGCATGGTGGGATTATACTGGCTTTTTCTTAAATATTAATGGTCGTGTATGTTTAGAAGGGTTAATTGTATTTGGCATTGGTGGCTTAATAGTTACCTATGTTGCTGCACCTCTATTGGCTAATATTCTAGATAAAATAAATAAGAACTTTAAAATGATTCTAAGTATAATTTTAGTCATAGTAATTGCTTTTGATTTTTATGCCTCAGGTCAAAAGCCAAATAGTGGTGATGGAGTTACTTTAGATGTTCCAATAAACAGTAAATTAGATAAGTTTATTAAATAGTTAAACTACTTTAAGTAGTTTTTTTCGTTAGATAATTGTAAACTTTAACTTAAATAATAGTTAATTTTCTAAAAATCCTTTATAATTAAATTGGTGATACTAAATGAAAGTATTAAGCTTGACTGAACCTTGTGCAACTCTTATTAAAGAAAAGAAGAAATTAATTGAAACTAGAAGTTGGAAAACAAATTATCGAGGTGAATTATATATTCATGCTAGTAAAACGAAAATTCCTAAAAAGTGGCGTGAAAATTTAGAATTTATGGCTTTGGTTAAAAATGCACCATTAAATTATGGTAAAATAATTTGCAAATGTAAGTTAGGCGAATGTATATATATGACAGAAGATTATGTAAATGATATTAAAAAAAATCATTACGAAGAATATTTATGTGGTGATTATAAAGAAGGAAGATTCGCATGGATTTTAGAAGATATTGAAGTTATAAAACCAATTGATGCGAAAGGCCATTTAGGAGTGTGGAATTATGAAGAATAAAAAAGGCTTTACTTTAGTGGAATTATTATCAGTTATTGTAATACTAGCTTTAATAAGTGTTATAGCAACAACTGGTATTATAACTCTTTCAAATAAAAGTAAAGAAAATATGTATTGTGCAAAACTAGAAATGATTTCATCTGTTGCACGTGATTATGCTGTAAAATATGAATATGAATTAAATAATAGTAAAGAATTATTTAATGGTTATAAAAGCATTAAAATTAAAATAAATGATTTAATTGATGCTGGAAAACTTGAAACAGATAAAGATAATAAAGTTTTAAATCCCATTGATGATAGTAATCTAAATGATAAAGAAATTATCTTATATTTAAAGAATAATAGTATAAATGTTTATATAGATAGTAATAATGTTTGTTAATTTAAGAAATTTGTGGTAAAATAAATTGCTATAAAAAAGGAGGTTAATTAGATGAAAAAGTGTGTTTGTTTAATTGGAAAACCAAATGTAGGGAAATCAACTATTTTTAATAAATTAATAAAAGAGAAAAAGTCCATTATAATGGATGAACCGGGAGTTACTCGAGATAGAATATATGGAACTTGTACTTACAAAGATAAAAAATTTGCTCTTATTGATACTGGTGGGGTAGTAAGTACTAATGAAGACTTTAATAAAGATATTAAAATGCAAGCAGCTTTAGCAATCGATGAAGCAGATTTAATCTTATTTATTGTTGATGGCAAAAATGGTTTAGACGCTAGTGATTACTATATTAGAGATATGTTAATTAGAAGTGAAAAAGAAGTTATTGTTGTTGTAAATAAATTAGATAATCAAAAAAGAAATGATGCTATATATGAATTTTATGAATTAGGATTTCCTAACATTATGGGAGTAAGTGCTGAACATAATATTGGTTTTAATGAATTATTAGATTATATTACTAAAGATATAAGTGAAGATTTAAGTAATTTTAATATCACTCCTAAATTTTGTATAATAGGAAGACCTAATGTTGGAAAAAGTAGTTTACTTAATGCTTTATTAAATGAAGAAAGGTCTATTGTAAGTGATATTGCTGGAACAACTAGAGATTCTATTGATACTAAATTTATTTATGATAAACAAGAATACATTGCAATAGATACAGCTGGACTTCGCAAAAAAGGTAAAATTTATGAAAATGTTGAACGTTATAGTTATATTAGAAGTATGCGAGCTATTGACGAAGCAGATGTCTGTGTTGTTGTCATTAGTGCTTCGGATGGTATATTAGAACATGATAAACATATTTTAGGTTACGCTCTTGAAGCTGGTAAAGGAATAGTATTAGTAGTTAATAAATGGGATACTATAAATAATCCAGATTTAGATATTAAAAAATGGAAAAAGGATATTGAAGCTGAATTCCAATTTGCTAAATATATTAAAGTAGTATTCTTATCTGCCAAAACTAAGAAAAGAATTCATACATTGATGCCTGAAATAATTAGTGCTTATCAAAATAATCAAAAAGAAATAAAAACAAGCTTACTTAATAATGTTATTACGGAAGCTGTGAGTCTTAATTCGCCACCATCATATAAAGGTAAAAAACTTAAAATATATTTTGTAAGTGAAACTGGCTTTAAACCGCCAAAATTTACTTTTCATGTTAATAATAAAGGATTAGTTCATTTTAGTTATGAAAGGTATTTAGAAAATAAAATTCGAGAGAATTTTGATTTAACTGGAACACCAATTATTTTACAATTTAAAAACAAAGGTGAAGAATAATTTAAGAAATACTTATAATTTGATTAAAATAAATTGTTTTATAACTCGAAAGGTCAATAGTATTATTATTAGGATGTAATTTTCTAATAAAAGCTTTGACTTTTTTTATTTGTCCTTCTTCATAAAAAGATATTTCAATTTCGGTTTTAGAATAGTAAGCTTCTAAAATCTTAGTTGTAATTTCTTCTATTTCTTCTGGAAATAAAGTTGGTTTAGTTTTAAGTTTGTTTTGATAAATGTCATTTATAATTACTTTGCCTGATACAACCGAACTAAATGGTTGCCATTTAATAAATCCTCGGTCAAAACTCATGCACTGTGTCCTCCAATTTTTTTATTTCTTTCTATAATAGTTGAATCTTCAAGTAAATTAGAGGCTTTTAAAAGTGAGTTTTTGCCAAACCTTGATTTTATTTCATCAATAGCTTTTAATACTTCTTCTTTTTCTTTAATTTCCTGAAAATTAGTAAATATATCTAATTGAATACCTGTTTTTTCAGTTAGACCACCACAAGAAATGCTTACTTTCCGAATAGGGAGATTATTATAAAATTTATCAAATATCATAAGACATGTCATTAATATTTTAGTCTCATCATCAGTATACTCATCTAGTTTAATACTATGATAAAATCCTCCACCAATTGTTTTTGAATAACCAACACCAAAACCTATTATGTGACAAGTTTTATTATTGCTTCTTAAACGAGTTGTTATGACTTCGACCATTTCTCTAATAATTATTTTAATATTTTCACCATTATAGTCTTTAAATAAAACTTGACTATGTGAATAAGATTTATCAATTTCTTTTTTATAATCTTTAATACGACTTAAGTCAATTCCATTAGCATGATTCCAAAGTTCTGCGCCAATAACACCAAATTTAGTTTTTAATTTATCTCGGTCATAATAAGCTAGTTCTTTAACATTATATATTCCCATTTTATTTAAGTTTTTTTCCATACGGGGACCAATGCCCCACATTTTAGATAAAGGAGTAATAGGCCATAATTTAGTTTCAATATCATCATACGTCCATTTAGCAATGAAATCTTTATTATGTTTAGCTTCAATATCCATTGCAATTTTAGATAAAAGCATGTTTGGACCAATTCCGCATGTAGCGTAAAGTCCTGTAGAATCTTTAATGTCTCTAAGAATTTCTAAAGCTAGTTCATAATCAGTTTTTTTATATAATTTTAAATAATCTGTAACATCTAAAAAACATTCATCAATAGAATAAATATGTAAATCTGCCTCTGCTACATATTTCAAATAAACTCTAACTACTTCTGTGCTTTTCTTAATATATAAACTCATCTGAGGTTTAGCTATTACATATTTTATATTTTGAGGAATTTCATAAAGTCTTCCTCGTGATTTAATACCTTTACTTTTTAAATAAGGGGTAACAGCCAGAGTTATCGCTCCATTTCCTTGAGAGGGATTTGCTACTACTAAAGGATAAGTAAAAGGGTCTAAGTTTCGTTCAATACACTCACAACTAGCAAAGAAACTTTTTAAATCAATACATAAAAAATGCCTATTTAAATAAACGCTGCTATTCATAATAATTATCCTCCTTGATAATTAAATTATATAGCGAACTAACGTATACTTCAAGTGGAAAAATATGGAAAAAAATTTTTTGCTAAAATTAATATATTAATAAGTATTTTATTTATTAGACTTGACTCGGGGGGGGGGTAGTGTTAGAATAAAAAACATCAGGAGGAAATCTTCATGGCTGATGTTTTTGTAGAAAAAATTCCCAACCCTTTAGCACCTAAAGTTCAAAAAGAATATTTTGAACGATTACAAAATGGTGAATATGATTTAAGAGAAAAACTAATATATCATAATATTAGATTAGTTTTAATAATCGCTGCCCGTTATTCTAAAGATTTAGAGACTCAAAAAGAATATATTGCAATTGGTATAATTGGTTTAATTAAAGCAGTTGATACTTTTGACATCTCAAGAGGTAAAACTTTTGGTACATATGCTGGTAAATGTATCGAAAATGAACTGTTAATGGAGTTAAGAAAAAACAAAAAATATCAAAAAAATGTTAGTATAGATAGTCCCTTATCAGAATATGAAAACTTAAATATTGGAGATACCTTAACTGATGATAATGATATAGTTGAAGACTATGAACGCAAGGAAGAAATTGAAGAAGCTAAAGAAAAATTAGAGAGAATTAAAGAAATAGTTGTATCCTTTGATTCAAGACTAACTAAAATATTAAGTTTAAGACTAGGATTATTTAATACTCGCAAATATAGTCAGGAAGAAATAGCCGATTTATTAAATATATCTCGGTCTTATGTTTCAAGATTAGAATTAAAAGGCCTAAAAGTGATAAAATTCACTTTAGATAATTATCCTAAATCTAAAAAAAGAAAAGGCCGAAAAGTACAACCAATATTTTTGTTATTAAAAGATTATTCTGAAGAAGAAATATATAATGCCATAAATTCTTTAGGAGAAGAAGATAAAATTGTTATAAGATTAAAATATGGTAATGATTTAAATAATCCTGTAACTAGTCCACTTTGGAATAAAAAACTTAATAATAAATTCTTAATGGTACTTAGAACTATTAAACAAATAATTGAATATGAAAGAGAACGAATAAAAATATTAGGTGTTGCTAAACCAAATAATTTAACATCTAAAGAAATTAAATCTAGAAACGATTTAAATAAAATTTGTGAACTTCTAATTTCGATGAATTTAAAAGAGGCTGAAAGAGCAATTCATAAATATTTAGAAGACAACGATTTACTTAGATTTGAAAGATTCATTGGTAATTTAATAATCCTTAGTATTAGAGAACCAGATTTAACTTTTACAAGAGTTATTCAAAATTTAACATTATTAACTTCTAATATTCCTTTTGATATAGAATCTTATAAGAATAATTTTTATTCATCGTTATTAGTTGATTTAGAAAATGCTCAACTATATTTGGAAATTATTATTAGTTTAAGTGAAAATACAGATGCAGATGTAGATAAAGAAGTATTACAAAAAGCTTATCAAAAAGCTTTAGAAATAAAAAATAAAAATAGACCTCACAATTAAATTATGATATATTAATTATGAGGTTTTTATTATGGAATTTAATACTTGGAATAAAGAAAAATATAAAGAGTTTATAGATTATTTAATAAGTTTAAAAGATGATAAATATAAAGAATTTAATAGTAAACTTATTACAACTAAATATAAAATGTTAGGAATCAGAATGCCTTTGTTACGTAAAATTGCATCAGATATATTTAAAAGTGATTATCAAAAATTTTTAGAAGTAGCAGGGACTAATTATTTTGAAGAAGTAATGATTAAAGGATTTGTTATAGCTAAAATAAAAGACATTAAAGAACTAGAAAAATACTTTGATAATTATATAGATTTGATTGATAATTGGGCTATTAATGATTCTTTTTGCAATAGTTTAAAAATAGTAAATAAAAATAAAGATTATTTTATGAACATGGTACTTAAACTAATAAATAGAGGAAAAGAATATCATCTAAGAGTTGGTTTAATAATATTACTTAATTTTTATATCCAAAAAGAGTATCTAAAAAAAATATTTGGGATACTAGATAATATAAATAGCGACTTATATTACGTAAATATGGCTTGTGCTTGGCTACTTTGTGAAGTATTTACAAAATATTCTGATATAACCTTAGAATATTTAGAAAATAATAAATTAAATAAATTTACGATTAATAAAACTGTTAGTAAAATAAGAGATAGTTATAGAGTGTCAAAAGAACTTAAAGATTATGTTTTAAAATATAGGAGGAATTAAAATGAATTTTTGGAATGATTTATATTGGAAAAAACATTTAGAAGAACATAAAGATGAAAGACTAGATTTTTTAAATGACTTCTGGGTAGATAAATATGCTTATATTATAGATAAAATACCAAAAGAAAATTGTTTGGATTTAGGCTGTGGATTGGGACAATATACTAAATATTTTAGCGATAAAGGTTTTACAGTTACAGCTGCGGATATTTCGGAAATTGCTTTAGAAAATGTTAAGAAGAATAATCCTAACACGAAAACTATAGTATTAGATATGAGTAAAAAATTACCTTTTTTAGATAATAGTTTTGACCTTGTTTTTGCTAATTTATCTATTCATTATTTTGATACTAAGACAACTATATTTTTGCTTAAAGAAATAAAAAGAATATTAAAAAATGATGGGTATTTTATTGGGAGTGTTAATTCGGATAAAACTTTTAAATTTTTAAAAGAATCAAAAAAGATAGAAGATAATTTCTATCAAGAAAATGAAAGATTTGTTAGACTTTGGAATCAAGACCAATTTAATAATTTTTTTAAAGATTATATAAAATTAGAATTAAATGAAATAACTACAACAAGATGGAATAAAACTAAAATAATGTGGCAATTTATTTATCAAATTAAAAAATAAATTGTTTTTATTTTTCTATATTTTTACAAACATCAATCCAATTTTTAAAGTTTGAAGAATCTTCTAATTCTTTAATAGTTAATTTAACTGCACTATTATGTGTTCCGCAGGCAGGATATATAATAGTGTGGTTTTTTAGTGATTCATCTAAATACACTTCGATATCAGGACTTATACCAAAAGGGCATACTCCACCAATTTCATGACCTATTAAAGGTTCAACATCATTAAAAGGAATCATTTTAGCCTTCGTATGAAAATAAGCTTTATATTTAGCATTATCTATTTTTTGATTACCAGAAGTAACTATTAAAATAGGTTTATCTTCTACTATAAAGCCTAAAGTTTTAGCAATATTTGCTTCTTCTGTATTTAAAGCTTTGGCAGCTAGTTCTACTGTTGCACTAGATTCATTAAAGATAATAATATTTTTATCTAAATTATATTTAGCAAGGTGTTCTTTTGCTTTTATTAAGGACATATTAACACTTCTTTCTGCTTTTTAAAGTTTAATACTTACGAACCTAAAATGCAATAGTAAAATTTAATTATGTAAAGTTTCTGTCTTTTAACAAAATTTTTCTTAAAATAAAAGGAAATACCAAGAAATTTGGTAATAAGTACAAGTGAAGGGGTAATTAATATTATTTATTTTAAAGAGGTATTGGAAATGAAAAATAGTAGAAATGAAATAATAATATTAATAATCAAGAAATAAAATTAGAAGTTAATATGCAGGACGAAACTGTTTGGCTAAGTCGTGAACAAATTTCACAGTTATTTAATCGTGATATTAAAACAATTGGTAAATATATTAATAATGCTTTAAGGGAGGAACTAGATATGCTAAAGATATTATAAGTGTAATTAATAATTATACCAAAGCTTTAGATATCCTTGATGATTATGACCATAGAACATTAAAGAAAGTAAGAGGAAATAAAAATAATCTGGTAATAACTTATGAAGAGTGTTTAAATGTTATTGATAAGTTAAGATTTAATAATGAATCAAACTTATTTGCTTTGGAGAGAAATAATAATTTTAAATCTATAATTAAAGATATATATCAGTCATTTGGTGGTAAAGACTTATATTCTACAATTGAAGAAAAATGTGCTAATATGCTTTATTTAACAGTTAAAAATCATGCTTTTATTGACGGTAATAAGAGGATAGCTGCGACCATATTTATATACTTTTTGCAAAAAGAAAAAGAAATGAAAAGTTGATTTAGTAATGAGCTTTTTAGCTTAAAGGCTTCTTTATTTTTTATTTTTTTGTTATAATTAAATAAAGTTGGTGCGTTATGAAAAAAATGGATATTATATATGAAGATAAAGAATTATTAGTTGTAAATAAACCTGCTCATATGCTTACAATAAGTGATGGTAAAACTGAAAATACTTTATATAGTATGGCAAGGGAGTATGTCAAAAAGCAACATAAGTCGAATAAGATATTTATTGTTCATCGCCTTGATAAAGATACATCAGGAATTGTCTTATTTGCTAAAAATGAAATATTAAAAAAATATTTACAAGATAATTGGAACAAAATTGCAAACAGAGACTATGTAGCTATTTTAGAAGGTAAACTTCAAAATAAGAAAGGAATTATTAAGGAATATTTAAAAGAAAATAAAACTCATCTCGTTTATGCTACTAAAGATAAAAGGGGAGAGTATGCAGAAACGCATTATGAAGTAATAAATTATTCTAATCATAATACTTTAGTTAAAGTAAATATTAAAACTGGAAAGAAAAATCAAATAAGAGTAGGCTTTAGTAATTTGGGATATCCTATAATTGGTGATAAAAAATATGGAGCTAAAACTAATCCGATTAAAAGACTTGGGTTACATGCAATTAGCTTAAAATTAAATATTAAAGATAAAAAATATGAATTTATTTGTAAAGTTCCTCAAGATTTTCAAAAATATGAAAAAAAATATTGACACTCCCCTAGGGTTAAGGCTTACAATTAGATATGAAAGGAAAAAATGTGTATGTTAAAAGTAGAAAATGTTACCAAATTTTATGGTGATGTAAAAGCAGTAGATAATTTATCATTTACAATTAATAATGGTGAAATATTTGGTCTTTTGGGTGTAAATGGTGCTGGTAAAACCACAACATTTAGGATGATTATGGGACTTCTTACTCCAACGGATGGTAAAATTACCCTTAATGGTAAGAAATTAGATTATGATTTGTGTGAGAAAATAGGTTTCTTAACAGAAGAAAGGAGTTTACTTACTAAATTAACAGTAAAAGAACAGGTTGTTTATTATGGAACTTTAAAGGGAATGAAAGAAAGTGAGATTTTAAAAAAACTTGATTATTGGTTAGATAGATTTGGAGTAAGTGATTATAAAGAGCGAAAGTTAAAAGAACTTAGTAAAGGTAATCAACAGAAAATTCAATTTATTACAGCTATTATACATGAACCAGATTTATTAGTGCTTGATGAACCATTTACTGGTTTAGACCCTATAAATGTAGAAATGTTTATGAGTGTTATAAGAGAGTTTAAAGATAAAGGGAAAATGATAATATTTTCTAGTCATAGGATGGAACATGTAGAAATGTTTTGTGAAAAATTAGTTATCTTAAAAAAAGGTAAGACTATGCTTAGTGGGGCATTAAAGGAAATTAAAAAGGAATATCGTAAGAAAACAATAAGAATAAATGGTGATATTTCTCTTGAAGATTTAAAAAGTATTTCAGGAGTTACATCTGCTACTAAAGAAAATTTAGATATTATTGTTAAAATAGAAAGTGATGAGTATATAAGTGATGTCTTTAATGTTGTAAAAAAAGCTCGCAATGTTACAAAATTTATTGTTGAAGATGCATCACTTAATGAAATATTCTTAAATACAATAGGTGAAGCATATGAAAAATAAATTTGGTTTTTTAGTAAAATATAGTTTAAAGAAAAAGATTGATACGAAATGGTTTAAAGTAGTTAATATTCTTTTATGTTTATTATTAATTTTCTTAGTTAATATGGATTCAATTATTAATTTCTTTGGTGGAGATTTTAATGAAAAAGATAAAATTTATGTAGTAGATAATGCTAGTAGTTATAATTCTTTTAGTGCTTACTTTAGAAATTTAACTGAGACTATGGATTTAGGCGAATATGAAGTTATTTTAGATAATAAAGTTTTAGATAATAAAGAAGAACTTGATGATAAAGTAGTAGTTATATTAAATAAAAATACTAATGAATATTTAGATGGAGAGATTGTATCTTATGATACAGTTTCTAGAACTACTTATGAAGTTATTGTTAACTCTTTAAATGCAGTTAAAAGTGAAATGGTTTTAACTAGTAGTGGAATGAGTCATGAAGAAATTGAAAAACTGACAAGTCCTGTAAATGTTAAAGAAACAGTTTTAAATGAAGATGCTAAAGATAATAAAACTAAAGATACTCTAAGTGGAGTTTTAACGACAGTAATTATTGTGCCATTTTTCTTGTTGATTGTAACTATGGTTCAAATGCTAGGGGCAGAAATTAATGATGAAAAAACGAGTAGGGGTATGGAAATTATAATTTCATCGGTACCAGTTAAAATGCATTTTGCTTCCAAAGTTATTTCAGCTTTATCTTATGTTTTAATTCAAGGTGGCTTATTATTCTTATATGGATTTATAGCTATTTTGCTTAGAAATGTATTTGTTGGCAGTGGGGCAGAAGGCATTAACGGATTTTTTACAAATACAATAAATATGTTAAAAGATGCTGGAGTATTTAGTTTACTCGCAAAAGGAGCTATTCCACTTATAATATTATTTGTGGTAAGCTTTGCTCTTTATGCAATAGTAGCTGCAATCCTTGCTAGTATGACAACTAATAATGAAGATTTCCAACAACTCCAAACTCCTCTTATGATAATTATGATGGTAGGCTATTATGTAGCCTTGATGGCAGTAGTATTTGATGGCGCTTTATTTATTAATATTTTAGCATTAATACCGATGTTATCAGTTATGATTGCACCAACTCTTTATCTTCTTGGAGAAATGAGTTTAGTTTATCTTATTGTTTCAACAGCTGTAACAGTAATTGTAACTTATATTATTTATGTATATGGACTTAGAATTTATAAAGTAGGTATTTTAAATTATTCTTCAAGTAAATTATGGAGAAAGATGTTTAAATCATTAAAACAAAAATAAGAAGCGACTAGGCTTCTTTTTTAGTTGTTTTCTAATTTATTTAGAGTTTGACTAATTGTTTTAGTGTCAACATTTTTGATTTGATACCAACCATATTCAGTCATTTTGTTATATAAATCATCTTGAAGTTTTAGCGTTTCATCAAGACCATTTTTTAAAACATTATGCACTGCTTTAGTAGAACTTTCAAGAGTACCATGAACAAATACTTCTGTTGTACTTTTTAAAAGTAAAAGCATATTTTCCATTAATAATTTATCATTCATTAGTTGCATCCTCCAATATAGTCATTAATTTTTGCTTTAGATTTTCATGTTTTTTTAATTGACCTTTCATAAAAGTTTTTAAGCTTTTATCTTCTAAAGTATCAATAGTATACGTACAAATTTGAATTAAATTTGTTTCATGTCCTATGGCATCTTCCATATAAAGTAATTCTTTTTGTGTCATAAAATTTCCTCCTTTAATACTAGTATGGATAAAAATTAGATACTTAAACTATATTTTAAAAAAAGAAACTAATTTTAGCTTCTTTATACATTATAAGTATTAATAATTTTAGTAAATACTTGTTCTAGATTTTTAACGCCATCTTCAGTTGAAGCTTCACAACGCATTGTAATATTTGGACCAGTATTACTTGCTCTAACTAAAGCCCATCCTGTTTCAAATTCAACTCTAACGCCATCAATAGTATTTAAGACCCATTTTTGTGATTCACAAAATTCTTTAATTCTTTTAATAACATCAAATTTCTTTTCATCAGGACTTGTAAACTTAATTTCCGCTGTACTATAATACTTTGGAATATCAGATAATAATTTACTTAATGGTTCGCTTGTTTTACTCATTATTTCAAGTAATCTTAAGCCAGCATAAATACCACTTCCAACATCAGCAATTTTATCTCTAAAGAAGAAATGACCTGAATATTCTCCACCAAATGGAATATCATCTTCTTTCATTTTAGCTTGAGTGTATGATGCACCAGTTCGGTAACATAAAGGATTACCACCTAAACGTTTAATTTCTTCTTCTAAAGCTTTAGTACATTTAACATCATAAAGAAAGGTTTTATTTTTAACATTATTAATAATATCTTTAATAATTAAAATCATGTAATGGTCGCTTGATACCATATGACCTTTTTCATCAACAATGCCAACTCTATCGCCATCACCATCAAAAGCAATACCACAATCAGCTTTTTTAGCTACAACTTCTTTTTTTAATGCTTCTAAATTAGCTTCAACATTAGGGTCGGGATGATGATTAGGGAATCTACCATCATTTTCTTCAAAAATAATTTCAAAATCTACATTAATTCGTTCGAATATTTTTCGGGCAATGATAGAAGTAGTACCATTTCCAAGGTCAATAATAACTTTTCTTTTACGGCGGCCAAATTCGACACTATATTTTAAAAACTCTATATATTTTTCAGTTATATTACCGCTTGAAACTGTACCGTTTCCACTTAAAAAGTCACCTTTAAAAGTATAATTTTTAAAGTCTTCTATCATTTCGCCACGTGCATTAGCTAAATGGTCAAAAGAAAATTTAAAACCATTATCATCTTTAGGGTTGTGACTAGCAGTTATCATAATTCCAAATAAATTATGAACATATCTTGCATAATAATGCATTGGAGTAGTAGTAAGTCCATAGTTATAAACGTTTATACCACTATCGGTTATACCTTTTGTTAAATATGCAGCGAGAGCAGGGCTAGATATACGATTGTCATGAGAGACAATACAAGTAGTTTGATTTAATTTTTCTCTTAAATAGCTTCCATAGCTACGTCCTATCGTATAAGCGGTAGTCTCATTAATTTCTTCGGGATATTTTCCTCTTATATCATATTCCCGAAATATGTTTGGATTCATTTAAATTCCTCATTTCTATTATCTTAATAATAACATATCTAGTATACATTTAGTAGATAAAATTTAGTAATTTACAATTGTTTTAAATTGCCTAACAGATATAAATATGATATAATCATTTCATAGTAGATGTTTTTAGACGTGAAAGTGGGATTGTTATGGATTATAGAGAACAATTAATAAGTATGGTAAAGGAAGCCGAAAATTTACCTAAAAGTGAATTAGAACAAGTACCTGGTACTGATATGTGGGTGAAAAAAGGTAGTGTAGCTAAGCTTTTTTCAAGTGTAAAAGAAGATATAAAAGATGAGAGCGAAGAATATTATAATGCGAAAGCTTATGAAATTTTTGCGGCTAATAAAGACAATATTGCTAAATTAGAAAGATTTAATAAAAATTTAGAAAGTATTAATGCAAACTATGAAAAATTATCTAAACAGTTAGCTAAACTTCAAGGTAAAATTGAAAGCGTAGATAAAGATAAATTAGATAAAATAATGTCTGATATTAGAGAATATGCTGAAAATAGAGATATATTAACGGGCTTTATTGTTGATTTAGCTCGAAATGAAATTAATGCTAATTTTGTAAAAGCTATTAATGAACAAATGGAAAGTATACGTAATGCTTTTTTAACTAGTCCAAGAGGTACTGAAATTGGCTATGGCGATAATGGTTTATCAATTTTAGCTGGTGATAAACCTGAATATGATAGTTTAATAGGGTTATTAAGACTTATGAATACTATTGATAGTAATGAAAGAATAGTTTCTGTTGATGGTATAATGTGTGTAAGTGCTTCCAAAGTAGAAGAAGCAAAAGAATTATTATCTAAAGTTAAAGCTTTTAAACGTTTGAAAACAGAATCTAAAGAAGAACAGATGAAAAAGGCTAATCAAAAATTAATTGATGAAATAGTTGCAGAATTAAAAAATATTGAAACTAAAGTAAAAGAGTCCAAAGTAGCCGCTATCTATCCTATGGCTAATGGTTTTATGGTAACACCTAAATATAAAGATAGATATAGAGATTTAATAAGTATTTTAAAATATTTAAATGAAGCTAATGATAAGAAGTTCGCTTTAACTTCTATATGGAATGGCTTAGCTTATGTTAATGGTTCTGATAGAGAAGCTTTTATAGAATTAATATCTAGAACCGAGCCCATAAATGCATATAATCCTAATAATAAAAAAAGAGAAGATAATAGTAAATTAATTGATGAACTTGAAGATTATTTAAAAAGTATGGAAAACGATTATAATCGGTATAATGGTGTAACTAATATTGCATCGGCATTAACCAAAAATAACACAATTGTTTTAGATGACGCTGTTAATGAGTATAATCGTATATATGATATAATTCAAATATTAAAAGATACTGAAGGAAAAGAGTTATTTGATGTATTAGGAATAGCAAGCGTAAGTTATGATAATATTTCTAAATTTGAGGATTTAATTAGTAAAACTAAAAAATTGGGTAGTATAATTCCTGAATCAGAAGAGAATAAATCTGAAATAGAAAAAATAAAAGCTAGATTAATTGAATTAAATAATATTGCCAAAGAAAGAGCTAAAGTTGACCCAAATGTTAAAATAGCTTCAAGTGGTGATGTATTAGAAGAAGATTTTGAAGAATACCAAATCTTAATAGCTAAATTAAGATATTTAGAAACCTCTAAAGGTAAAAAAGGCTTAGAAGACGTTGATGGTGTTAAAATAGTCTCAGGTTATGCACCTGAATATAAAAAACTTAATGAAAGATTAAAAGAACTAGCAAATCGCAAAATTTATCAACAAAATAATGCTAATAAAATAAAAGAGTTAGAAGAAGAAATAGTTAAATTATCAAATTTAGAACAAGATTCATTGATAGAAGCTAAAATAAGTGCATTAAGAGAATTAATAGAAACATTAACTATTCAAGATTGGACTAGTGAAAGTTTAACAGTAGAAGATTCTTTAATGGTTAATGATATTGAAAAATTTAAAAAAGCTCAAATAAAATTAGCTGAATTAACTGAACGTGAAAACATCCGAAATAATAATGTCAAGGAAATAAAAGAGTTAGAAAAGAAAATAAATATTTTAGTTCAAAATGCACAAAATAGTCCTTCTGCAGATAAAGAAACAGTTAAAGAATTTACAGTATTAAGCAGTGATACCAAAAAATTAAAAGCTCTATTAGATATGAAAGATGCATTAATTATAAATGATTGGACTAATGATGAGTTACTTACTGATGGAAATATAGCTGTTAATGATGAAGAAAAAGGAAAAACAGAAACATCTGAAGTAAAACTAAAAGCTTTAGAAACAATAAAAACTTGCTTAGAAAATGCGCAAAATTCTGTTAATTTAGTGGAGTATGATGGTGTTAAAATAGATGCTGATGATTATGCTAAATATATTGAAGCTATATCAACTATATCTAAAACTGAATTAGCAGCTCAATTAGCTAAGGATGAGGAAGCATTTAAAAAACTTCGAGAAGATTTAAAAAATAAAAAAGGTAAGAATCCTGAAAGTAAAAAACAAAGACATAAAGTAAGCATAAGAAAACTTAAAGATAAAATAAAATTTAAAAAGAAGAAAAAAGAAATTGCTTCTGAAGGAGTTATTAAGACATGGTGGCAAAAAGTTAGTAAAGGAAAAGTTCATCCTGTTGAATCAATTAAAAATTTAGGCAAAGAAGCAGGTAAAGCTTTTAATGAAGCTAAAGAAAAACTTAGAAGAAAAAAAGGAATTCAAGAACAAGTTGCAGAAGAACTTACAACTGAAGATAAAACTGAACAACAAGTAACAGAACAAATTAGTCAAAATGTAAATAAACAAATTCTTCAAGATTCTAAGCAAAAACTTTTAGATATTATTGTAAAACAAA
>CAPZYV010000003.1 GCA_948750805.1 uncultured Bacilli bacterium
CTTGAATTTTAAAAGGATGTTCACATATTTTTTCTGTTTACATCCTTTATTTTTAGGGCATTTAAGCCATATTTTTAATTATTTGCAAACAAATATGAATTTGTTAACATTTTTTAACTTTGCATGAGTATAGCAAACCCTTTATTTATCTCACTTTCCGCAACAATTTTTGTACTTTTTGCCCGAACCACAAGGACAAGCATCATTACGACCTATTTTACTTACTCTTTTTGGTGCAGATTTTTCTTTTTCCTTTCCATCACTTGCATTTCCTTTTAAAGTTTGCTTTCTTTCAATGTTTTGTCTTATTTCTGCATTAAGTAAAAATGTTGCTATTTGATTATCTATTCTTGATAAAAACTCATCAAAAAGTTCAAAGCCTTCCATTGTATATGCTTGAATTGGATTAACTTGACCATAACCACGAAGTCCAATACCTTCTTTTAAATGCTCCATAGCACTCATATGGTCAACCCAATTTGAATCAATTACCCTTAATGTAATTGCTTTTTCAAAATCATCACTTACAGGTACATCTTTAATCTTCTCTTCATAATCTGCTATTACTAAATCAGTTATATATTTAACAGTATCATCATCATTTAAATCTTTAATATCTACAAATTTTAAATTATTAGTTTTTAAATAATTATTATTAACATATTCAATAATTTCATCTTTATCAGAATCCGTTAAATAATTTTCTGGTGCCAAATGTTTTTCACATAAGTCAGCTATAACATTTTTAAATGTTTCAAGTATTCTATCATGAATAGAATCCATATCAAGAACTTCATTTCTTCTATCATAAATAATTTCTCTTTGTTCATTTAAAACATTATCATAGTCAAGTAAGCTTTTACGGATATCATAATTATTACCCTCAACCTTTTTTTGCGCTGATTCTATAGATTTAGTTAAAGTTTTACTTCTAATAGCTTCGTCGCCTACTCCTAAATTTTGAAGCATTACTTTAATTCTATCTGTTCCAAAACGACGCATTAAATCATCTTCAAAAGAAACAAAGAATTGACTCATACCAGGGTCTCCTTGACGTCCAGCACGACCACGAAGCTGATTATCTATACGACGAGATTCATGGCGTTCTGTTCCAATAACACATAAACCACCAAGTTCTCTAACACCTTCGCCAAGCTTTATATCAGTACCACGACCTGCCATATTAGTAGCAAGAGTAATTGCTCCTTTTTCACCAGCATGAGCTATAATTTCTGCTTCACGAGCGTGGTTTTTAGCATTTAAAACTTCATGTTTTAATCCTGCTTTTTTAAGTAAATTACTCAAGTATTCATTTGCTTCTACGCTTATTGTACCAATCAAAATAGGTCTACCTGTACTATTTATTTCCTTAACAGTATTAACAATAGCATTATATTTAGCTTTACTAGTCGCATAAACTAAATCTGCTAAATCTTCACGAACTACAGGTTTATTAGTTGGAATTGTAATAACATACATATTATATATACTTCTAAATTCTTCTTCTTCTGTTTTAGCAGTACCTGTCATACCTGAAAGTTTGTTATACATTCTAAATAAATTTTGGAAAGTAATTGTTGCCATTGTTTTCGTTTCTGTATTAATTGTTACACCTTCTTTAGCTTCAATCGCTTGATGTAATCCTTCACTAAATTGACGCCCTTGCATCAAACGTCCCGTAAATTGGTCAACTATAATAACTTCGTCGTTTTGAACAACATAATCAACATCTTTCTTAAATCCATAATTAGCTTTTAAAGCTTGATTTAAATGATGAACTAAAGCTGTATTATCTAAATCATATAAGTTTTTTAAATTAAATATAGATTCAATCTTCTTACTACCACTTTCAGTTAAAGATACATTTTTAGTTTTAGCATCAACTACATACTCATCATTTTCTTTTAATCTTTTTACTGCTCTATCAGCATCAATATATAAGTTATTGGAATTAAATTTACCACCCGAAATAATAAGAGGAGTTCGTGCTTCGTCAATTAAAATTGAGTCAACTTCATCCACAATACAAAAATTAAGAGGTCTTTGAACACGTTCTTCTTTTTGGGCAACCATATTATCTCTTAAATAATCAAAACCAATTTCATTATTTGTTGAATATAATACATCACAATTATATGCTTCTTGTTTCTCACGAGGTGTAAGTTCTCTCATATTAAGACCAACTGATAAACCTAAGAAACGATAAATATTACCCATCCACTCTGAGTCACGTTTTGCAAGGAATTCATTAGCTGTTACTACGTGAACTCCCAGACCTGTTAAAGCATTAAGATAAGTTGGCATAGTTTCTGTTAAAGTTTTACCTTCACCAGTTTTCATTTCTGCAATATTTCCAAAATGAATAGCAAGACCACCTAAAATTTGAACATAATAAGGTTTCTCCCCTATTACTCTAAATGCAGCTTCACGAGCAACTGCAAAAGCTGGTACAATTAAATCATCTAAAGTCTTGCCAGATTCTAATTCTTTCTTAAACTCCTCAGTCTTAGCCTTTAAGTCATCATCACTTAATTTAGTCATTTCTTCATCTAAATTCATGATTTCATCAGCAATACGACCAAACCTTTTTAATTCTTTATATTCCGTATCAAATAAATTTCTTATTAATCCCATTTGTGTTATCCACCTTTCATATCAAGAATTATAACATAAATCCGTGTTAATTTACAAATAAATTACAAAATTGTTATACTAAAAAATAAAAAAATGACCGAAGTCACTTTATTTAACATTTATAATACCGTAATTACCATCTTTGCGTTTATAAATAACTGATACACATTCCTCATCAATATTTTTAAAAACAAAGAAATCATGATTTAACATTTCCATTTGTAATACAGCTTCTTCTTCATCCATTGGTTTAGATATTATATTTTTTCTTTTTAAAATTTTAATATTCTCTTCCTCATCATCTAGAACATCAAAATCTGTATTAATATCTACTTGCATTACATTTTTATACCTATTAATTAATTTTGTTTTATTTTTTCTAATTTGTCTTTCTAATTTATCCACTACTTCATCTATAGCAGCATACAAATCACTATTTCGTTCTTCTGCTCTTAATGTAAATCTGCTAGTCGGAACTGTAACTTCAATAATTTGCTCATTATTACGTACTCTAATAAGTATTTCTGCAACAACTGTTTTTTCATTATCAAAATATTTATTTAAACGATTCATTTTATCAGTTACATAATCCTTAATAGCTTTTGTAACACTTATTTTATCTCCTCTAATATTTAATTCCATAAAATCACCTTACCTTAAATTAATTATACCATACCGAGTATAAAAAAACTACTAATTAAATAGTAGTTAATTCTTTTTCACAAACATCTACTGCTTGTAACCCTTTAGAAGTTTCAATAAGTTTAAAACTAACCATTGCACCTTCTTTTAAAGTTTTGTAACCGTCTTTTACAATTGCAGAATAATGAACAAAGATATCTTCAAGATTTTCATATTCAATAAAACCATAACCTTTCTCATTATTAAACCATTTCACTTTACCTTGCATATCACACCTCGCCTTTCTACTTCATACTTAAAATAACATACAAGCTCCCCTGTACTCAATAAAAATCGTTCGACAAAATCTGCGCAGTAAATCGAACTTAATTATTAAGGTACACCAAGGATAACATATATTATAAAAGTTTAAAATCCCTTATTCCTAAAATAGTCATATTTTGGTTCAAAGAACACTAAATTATGTTATATGCCTTTTCTTAAACTTTTGAGACTCAGTTATAGTTACTTTAGGTAAACTGTATTTATTTATTATAATTATTGAGTTAAAATCAAACTGTCATAAGGAAGTATATTATGAAAGAAAAATTTGTTGAATCATCCATTAACTTCATAAGTAAATATGAAGAGTGTGACGATTTAAAGTTAAAAAAACTAAGATATGGCTTACAAGGTATATATAGCTTAATAGTTAAGTTAACCGCAGTTATTATAATATCAATAATAACAAAGACTTATAAAGAAACTTTACTATTTCTCCTTTTTTATGCCGGACTAAGAACGTTTAGTTATGGAATGCATGCCAAAAGCAATATAGGTTGTTGGGTAACAACAATTACCATATATAATGTTATTCCATTTATAATAAGAAACTATAGTATCCCTAATATTTTTAGTTATATAGTACTAGGAATAGGCTTAGTCTCCATGATATTATGGGCACCAGCAGATACACCTAAAAAGCCACTTATTAGAAAAAAACAAAGACTATTATGCAAAGGCGTTTCCATAACGGTCGTCATAATATATATAATAATATTTTTAATTAGCAACACAACAATAGTAAATAATGCTATAATTTATGCCTTAATAATCCAATCAATAATTATTAACCCCATAACTTATAAAGTAACAAATACAAAATTTAACAATTATAAATATTATAAAAAGAAATTAAATGCGGTTTAGATTATTGATAATATATTTAAACAAAAAGAATAAAGGAGGATAGAAAATGGAATTTTTAGCTAACTTATTAAGCGGTGCTGCTACAGCTTCAACTGAATCTTCAGCAACATTATGGCTAATCATGGATGAACCTGAATGTCCCGAAGAGTTAATATAATTAGAAAATTAAATATTTAATTAAAAAAACGTTTAGTCAATTAAACGCTTTTTTGTTGTTATTTTACTTATAAAAGTATTATTAACTATTTTTACAGATACACTTGCTTCATTATTTCTCATTATAGAAAATAATCCTAGACCATGTTTTTTACCTTTAGTTGAATAATTAATATTACCTAGCAAATCCAAATTAATATCATTACCAAAAGTATTTTGAATCTCAATTAATATACAATCATCCACATCACACATGTTAATAACAATATTTTTACTCTTACTATGTAAACTAGATTCTATAGCATTATCTAATGCAATAACTACTTTTTCAACTAAAACATTATATCTTCGAGGTTTTAATACATTAAATATATCATAATTTATTTCGTTATTAATCTTTATATTTATTTTTTTTAAATATGGATATAACTTTTGATAAACTATTCCATTTAACCCATATGGAATTATTTTAATACTATTAGAAAAATCAATATTTTTATTAAACTGAGATATTAAATCTTCAATTAAGGAGATTGCTTTTTTATTTGCTACTGATTTAATACTTAATAATTTAGCAATCAAATTATGTTGAAATATTCTATTTTCATCTTCCATCTTAATATAGAACTCATTATTTTCCTTTAAAGTTTTCAAATATTTAAGATTCTCTTCTATACTAATTTTATATCTAACTAATACAGCAAAGGTAATAATCATTAAAACTATTACTACAGTTAATAAAACATTAATACTAAGATTCTTTACATTTAAAAACATTGTCATTCCAACAAGAAAAATAAATATTGCAAATACAGTTAATAGAAAATCTAAATGTTTAGTATTTGTTACTTTACTATACAATTTACTAACTAAAGAATTTAAATATTTTTTATAACTAATAAATATTAAAAATATAGTCACACATATAGTTAAAAGCATTGAAACATATTCGTAATTATCTAAATATAAATTAAAACTCAAATTAAATAAATACAAAATTATTGAAGTAAATAAAATCGTTAAAATATCTACAGCTATACCACTTAACCAAACTACAAGCACATAAAAAATTAATTTTTTAAGAGGTAAAGCTTTTATCATGTAAAAAAATAATGGAAAATAAATAAAGAAAAATACATGATTAAGTAGCTGAATATCATAAATTTTAATTAATATAACTGATACAGCTCCAAACAAATACATTAAAACCAATTTTAAACCAATTTTTCTTGTCGAATCTGTTAGTTTATAATATAAATATGCAAAACTAAATGTTGAAAAGAAACTAATTATTAACCATACTATAAACTTACTCATTATCTAAAACCTTTTTATATTTCTTAGATAACATATAAACTACTTCACCATTATCTAATACAAAATATCCTTCTTTATAATTTTTTTCACTTATTTTTGTTTTATTAACAATACATGACCTATGACATTGTTCAAATCTATCATCTAAAAGTTCTTTAATGTCTTTTATATTCATATTAATCATATATTTATTACTAGTTGTAATGATTACTAGTTTTCTATCCTCAGTTTCTCGATAAATATATAATATATTTTTATAATATATGCTCAGCTCTATTCCATTACTACTTTTATATTTAAGCATTTTATTATCAAAATTTCTTTTTTGAATTTCTTTAATAGCTCTTTTAAATCTTTTATCGAAGTCATGAAATTTTTCTATAAAATCAAATACTTCATAAACAGTTCTATGTGCACTTTCAAACATCTTATCATGATTAGTGATAAATATTATTTCACTTTCCCAATCAATATCTCTAATCATTTTAGCTATATTTATTCCACTAACATTATTACCAATTTCAATATCTAGTATATATACTTTTCGGGAGTCAGTATTGTGAATTATACTTTTAAGTTCTTGACTAACTTTGGAAAATGTAATTACTTCCTTATCCTCTTTAACTACTTCATCTAATAAGCTCTTAATATGAGCTAATTCTTCTTTACTATCATCAACTACGATAAACTTAATCACACTATCAACTCCAACTAGTTTACTCTCAATAATTATAATATACTTTATACTTAATGTCAAAAAAAATATGATGTTAGACACCATATTTTTTTACCTTTAGCAAACTTTGACATATATAACTAGCCGAATTTTCTAAGTAATATATATTTAAATCTGCTACTTTTATTTGCGATAAATACTCGTTAGTTCCAAATAAAACCACGTCTTTTTTTAAGTCCTCTTGAAAATATCTTATAACTTTAGGAATATCACCAACTAGCTTTAAGTCAACAAATACACCACTCTCTACATACATCACCATATAATCTTTATCAATTTCTATAAAAGTAGCATCTCTATCTGGTAACAGCTCCCTAATATTAACGAAATCTACTTTAACAAACCCCAGTTCCAAAAACAAATTTTCCAAATAGAATAAATCGCGATTATTATAAAACACATTTTTTACAATCCAAATTTTATCACCAAATAATTTACTTTTAATTTTAGCTTTTTTTATTTCTTTATTAAACTCTTCAACAAATAAATGTCGATTTACAACATTACCCTGACATATAATATCTTTCATCTTAATATTTATTACTTTACTATTATTTATTATATTTAAACAATTATCTACAAAATAAATAATCATTATATCACTTTCCTTTATATTTTAACTTCGTAGCTTTACCACCATTTATATGTTTATTTTTATTATGTTCCAAAAATAAAGATTTAATCTTTAAATATAAGTTGTTATCAATTTTTTTTAATTTTTCATTTAAGTCTCTATGTAACTGAGATTTAGAAATATCTAAATCTTTAGCAGCTTCTCTAATTGTCTTTTTAGTATCTAAAATATACTCTGCTTCATCTATAATATTTCGTCTCATAATAAAACCCCTCTAAATTATATTAGAAGAGTTTTAAAAATATGCTTAATTTAACGTACCTGGGTCCTTTTCATAAAATTCTAAAGGATTAATTAATGTACCATTATAATAAACTTCAAATAATAAATTATTTTTAGACTTACTTATACTATTTGTACCACTAGTACCTATTTCTTCTCCTTGGCTTAGTACATCTCCCGCTTTTACATCTATATCGCCAACACTATAATAAATAGTACGAAGATTAGTATTATGTTCAATTTCTATAACATTACCTAATACTTCATCCTTTTTAACATTTAAAACTGTACCATCTAAAGTCATAACAATTGGAAAAGCTTCATCAGAAGTGTATAAAACTCCTGTATTTTTCATATAAGTATTTTGGAAATATATTAAAGCTTTTTGTTGATTTTCTTCACTTTCTTTAACATCATAAAAATACTTTTCAATTTTTACTTTATCACCTATATAAGGTTTTACAATCCCCTCAGATAAAGCTCCATCAACATTTACAACAGGAGTTGTTCCTATATTTTTTAAGATACCAATTGAATACAAATAATTGGGATTAGTTTTAAATAATGTAGTTACGACACTTACAGTCCCAAATATAAGCATTAAAATAATTACATATAAAGTTGGTAAAACATAACTTTTAAGTTTTCTTTGCTTCAACTTACTCATCCTTTCTTATTAATTAAAGTGAGCAAGTTTTTTTAATTTATACTTAAATCGTTTCAATTTTTGTATTTTTATAATAATGGCTTAAAATATCTTTATAATTATATCCCGAACTAGCCATACCTTGAGCTCCATATTGACTCATTCCCACACTATGGCCAAAACCTAAAGTCTTGATATTTACATTATCACCATTAACTGCAATAGTAAAATCTGTTGATTTTAAACCTAATTTATTAAACACTTCTATTCCCGTAAATTTAACATTATTTATAGTTATTTCTCTGACATAATTATTTTCACTTCTAACTACTTTATTAATTGTAATAGTATTACAACTTATATTAAGTTTATTACAAAAATTAGTTTTAGAAATAGTTCTATTGGCAACATAAGAGCTAAAATTTTTATCCCATTTTGAATCAACACTAACTAAGTATTCTTTATTTTCTTTAAAAACTGTTTTAGCATCATCTGTACTACCATTAGAAATTGCAAAATAATAAGCACTTATCGGTTTATTATTATAAGTAACAACTTCTCCTTTAGTTTCATTTACTGCTTTTAACACTCGGTCATAATAATAATTAAAATCTGTTCCCCATTTCTTTTTCATTTCTTCTAAAGATATATATACTTGGTCATTAATAGTAGTTGATAAAACATAATTTTTAATAGTTTCTATTTTATTAACTGCAAATGTACGACTAGCTACTGCTTGTGCTTTTAATGCCTCCATATTAAATGAAGCTGGCATTTCTCCTGCTACTACTCCTACAATATATTCTTCCAAATCTATCGTAAACGGATTACTTTTATCTCGATTATTACTAATTAAAACTTTATTAACACTAGAAAAAGACTTATTTGAAGTACTTTCCTTGTTACTATCATTATCCTTTTCTTCTATAGGTATTTCTAAATATGTACTTTCTAAAGTCTCTGCTGCTAACACTGTCGTATCTTCATTTTTACCAATTATAGCTAAAGGTACTAAAACAATTACTACTAAAACTAATAATCTATTCATAAATCCTCCATTTTTACTAATTATATGAAGAGTTATAAAAAAATATTTATTCATTAATATTGCTTTAACAATTAAAAATCGTTATAATATATATAGAATAAAAGAGGGATTCATATGAAACAAAGACTTAAAAATATGTATAT
The DNA here is from genome assembly GCA_948750805.1 of uncultured Bacilli bacterium. The sequence continues at coordinate 9,367 of CAPZYV010000003.1, forward strand.
TAAAAATAAACGTGTTATCTTACGGTGTGATTTTAATGTTCCTATTTCTAACGGAAATGTTTTAGATGAAACTAAAATAATTAAAAGCTTAGAAACTATTAATTATTTAATAAATGAAAATTGTAAAATAATTATATTAAGCCACCTTGGAAGAGTAAAAAGTGAAAGTGATTTTGCTACTAATACTTTAGAACCTGTTAAAAACATTTTAGAAAAATTACTTAATAGACCTATTAAATTTGCTAAAGATATATTAGCTAGCGAAACAAAATCTTTAGCAGAAGCACTAAATCCTGGAGAAATATTACTGCTGGAAAATACTCGTTTTTTAGATATTCCAAATAAAAGAGAATCAAATCTTAATCTTGATTTAGCTAGATACATTGCTTCTTTCGGTGAATTATATATTAATGATGCTTTTGCAGTATGCCATCGTAATCATACTTCTGTCGTAGGTATTCCTAAATTTTTACCTAATTGTATTGGCTTTTTAGTAGAAAAAGAAATAACTATGTTAGATAAAACAATCAAAGAACCAAAACTTCCTTTTACTGTAATCATGGGAGGTGCTAAGGTAGATGACAAACTAGCCATTATTAAAAGCTTGCTTCCTAAATGCGACCATTTACTTGTAAGTGGTGGTATTGCTAATTCATTTTTAGATGCGCTTGGTTTAAATGTAGGTTCATCCCTAAAAACTGAAAATGCTGAAACTCTTAAAGAACTAAAAAATTTAATGCTAACATATAAAGAGAAGTTTGCTTTTCCCCTAGACGCTATTACAGCATCCACATATAGTCAAAAACCTACAATGAAAAATATAAACGAAATTGTTGATGATGATATAATAAAAGATATTGGCACTAAAACCATTCATAAATATTCAGCAATCATATCAACTAGTAATACTATTTTTATCAATGGAACAATGGGTGTTTATGAAGAGCAACCTTTTAAAAATGGTACTACAGAAATTTACAATTGTTTAAGTAAAATAAAAGAAAAAGTTGTTTTAGGTGGTGGCGATACCATTTCTGCTATAAATAATTTAGGATTTACTAATATGTTCATGAATGTCTCAAGTGGCGGAGGCGCAACACTAGAATACATAGCAAATGGTACATTACCTGGAATTGAAGCTATAAATGAGGAAGATAACATTGAAATACTTGATTTGTAATTTAAAAGCTCATAAAACATATAATGAAATTATAAAATATAAAGAGGAAATAGCCAATATTACTACTAATAATGTTAAATTAATTATTGCTCCTAGTAATATATATTTATCATTATTTAATAGCCAAAATTATAGTCTATGTTGTCAAAATCTTGACCTTTATGAATCTTTAAATCTAACAGGAGATACATCCATTGAACAATTAAAAAGTTTAAATGTAAAATATTCTATTATTGGCCATTTTGAACGAAGAAAATATTACCGAGAAGATGAACGTACCATTATTTCAAAAATTAAAAAAGCTTTAGAAAATAATTTAAAAGTTATATACTGTATAGGTGAAACTTATGAAGAAATGGCTATGAAAGTTCATTATAAAGTTTTAGAACAAAGTATAGCAAGAGTTTTAAATAACATTAATCAAAATGATTTTAAAAATATAATAATTGCTTACGAACCAACTTATATGATTGGTGGCGAAACTAAAATTGATTTTAAACAAATAAAAGAAAATATAGATTTTATTAAAAATTTAATAGATAATTATTATCAAGAAAAAGTTAAAGTAATATATGGTGGAAATATTAACAGTGAGAATATAAAAGAATTTCAAACTATTGATTCTTTAGACGGTTATATAATTGGTTCTTCATCTCTTGATATTAAAAATGTTTTCGAAATTATTGCTAGTTTAAATAATTGATGCAGAATATCTGCATTTTTTAATTCTAAAATTGCTAATTTCCAGAAAAAAACGCTAAAAAAAAGCAAATGTTTATGAATTTTGACACAAACTTAACACCACAAAATTTTTTTCGACAAAGCTCGACAATACTTTACACAAGAAGACAAAACATCTTCTAGGTAATATAATTTTATTGTGTTATAATGTTTATGCGTGTAGTAAATAAGAACTAATTGAAGGAGAGGAAAATGGAAAACACAATAAGAGTTTTAGTTGTCGATAATAATCAAAATATCACAACTAAAATCGAAAAACAATTTAGTAGTCACGCAGTAATCAAAGTAGTAAACAAAATTGACAATGGAAAGGAAGCTCTAGATTACATATTAAATAACAAAGATTCTTTCGATATTATAGTAATGGATTTAATATTACCTGAAATAGATGGTTTAACAATTTTACAAGCCATGAAAGAACATAATATCAAAAAGAAAACAATTGTTATTACAAGTTATAAAAAAGAATATACAGTTAATATGACTAATAATTATGGAGTTAGCTATTACATGTTAAAACCTTTTAGTATATTAGCTTTAGAAACAAGAATTTTAGAACTTGGAAACAGAGAATATAATAAAAAAACTGAATTAAATGACAATGACCGTGTAGTACATGTAGCTATTAGTAAATTATTACATCAATTAGGAATACCTAGTCACATAAAAGGTTATACATACATTCGTGAAAGCGTATTTTTATTTTACAAAAATAGTGAAAGTTACGGCGGAATAACTAAAGAAATATATCCTGAAGTAGCAATTCGTTTTTCAACGACAGCATCTCGTGTTGAAAGAGCAATTCGTCATGCTATAGAAGTTTCATGGTCTAGAGGCGATTATGATTTAATGGAAGAAATATTTGGCAATAGTGTTGCTTTTGACCGCACTAAACCTACAAATGCTGAATTTATCGCCACTATCGCTGACCGTTTAAGATTTGATAAAAAATTATTACATATATAAGGCTAGTCCTTTTTTTTATTTACATAAAATTGTATTTTTTTTTATTTTGTGTTATTATTTAATCTAGAAAAAGGTGAAAAAATATGCGTAAAGTACTAACAGTAGTTCTTGATGGGTTTGGATATCGGGAAGAAGAATTTGGCAATGCGATTAAAATGGCAGATACAATAAACTTTGATAATTTATGGGAAAAATATCCTCATACTACCTTATTTGCTTCTGAAGATTATGTAGGTTTAAATTCTGGCGAATTCGGAAATAGTGAAATAGGTCATATGACAATCGGTGCTGGTCGAAAAATCATGCAACACGGACCTAAAATTACAGAATTTTTAAAAAGTGTTAATAAAGAGAATACTATTTTTAATGAAATGTTAGAACTAGCTAAAGAAAGAACAATTCATTTAATAGGACTTTATAGTGATGGTAAAGTACATTCTAATTTAGAACACTTTAATATAATGTATGATATTTTAAAAGCTAATAATGCTAAAAATATTCATTTCCATTTAATTACAGATGGAAGAGACACTAAAGTAAACGCTGCCATTAATTTTGTAAAAGAATTAGAAGAGAAAATTAGCGAAGATAGTAATGCTGATATAGCGAGCATATGTGGTAGATATTATGCTATGGACCGTGATAACAACTATGACCGAACTAAAATATATTATGACTTAATTACTAAGGGAATTGGTCTAAAAGTAAACAACGCTACAAATGGAGTTCTTAGTTTATACAAAAAAGAATTAACAGATGAATTTTTATACCCTTTAATTATAAATCCAGAAGCTACTATAAAAGATGGAGATATTATTCTTTGGATGAATTATCGTAGTGATAGAGCCAAACAAATTATGAAAACACTAACAAACTCTAATTTTGCAGAATTTCCTACATATAATTTTAATGATTTAAAAGCTTATTCTTTCTTTCCAATAGATAATGAAGTAACAACCAAAAATATATTAAATGATTTAATAGTTACGAATCCTCTTGGAAGATATTTAAGTACTTTAGGTCTCACTCAAGCACGAATTGCCGAAACAGAAAAGTATGCTCATGTAACATATTTCTTCGATGGCATGTTTGATGGTAGAATTGAAAAATGCGAAAAAGTATTAATCCCATCACCAAAAGTAGATACTTATGATTTAATGCCTGAAATGAGCGCTGTTGGCGTAACTAAAAAAGCTATTAATGCTATGGAAAAAGATACTGACTTTATATTTGTCAATTTTGCTAATCCCGATATGGTTGGACATACCGGAAATATTGATGCAACAATAAAAGCTTTAACGACAGTTGATGTATGTTTAAAAAGATTATATGAAGTAGCGGAAAATAATTTTTATACCATGTTTATTTTAGCCGACCATGGTAATGCTGATATTATGATTGATGAGTTTAATAATCCAGTTACAACTCATACAACAAGTAAAGTTCCTTTTATCATAACCGATTTAAACGTTGAACTAAAAAAAAGTGGAGACTTAACTAATGTAGCTCCAACAATACTTGAATATATGGATATTGCACTCCCTGAAGAAATGAGTACAACTGAATCTTTAATTATTGATAAAAATTAGTAAATGCAACAATCATTATCAACCATAAACAATTTACAATTTATGAAATATATGATAAACTAAGTTTAGTAGAGCGTTGGGGTTCCAGCCTAATGCCTATTTTTTTCTAAGCATTAGTCGAATCTTTATGACTAATGTTTTTTTAAACGATAAAATTACTTTTATCCGTAACTCCATATAATCAAAGGAAGAAGAAGCAAAAAAATAAGTTGAAGCATTAGCTCCAACACTTAAGTTATTTCAAATTCTTACTTAGCAAATGTATAAAAATCGTTCGTCAAATTTTGCCATGCAGTGTTAAAAAAAGTTAGTAACTACAAAATTACTAACATTATTCTGAAACATCCTGCTCTTTAAAAACATATTCTGCATCTGTAAAGCTATTTTCGGTTCCTTTTACAAAATAAAATAAAGTTGCCTTATTAGTATCTTTTGTTACTTTCCCTGTCACCGCATCTAATACTTCTCCAACCACATTATCCGGGGTTTCATACCAATTAGCTTCCTTATCTTTTAATATTTCTTCAACAGTATCTGCCCAAATATGTTTAGTTATATGAGCATAATTATTTTCAACTTCTCGGTTATCATCATAACCTGTCCAAGAAATCATTAAAATATCTGGATTATACCCCACTGTCCAATAATCACTATTTGTAGTTCCCGTTTTTATTGCATATTTTCTTGATAATTGAGAAGCAATAACCAGAGCTGTCGGATTTGCATAATCTTTAAACTGCGTTTTCGTAGTAGATGTAAGCATTTCATTTAAAATATAAGTATTATTAACATTTAAAACTAAATCACTTTTATCCTTTTTTTCATATAAAATATTTCCTTCACTATCTACAACTTTTCTAATTAAAGAAACATCTTTTTTAAAGCCTCCAGTTGCAAACGTATTATAACCTCGAGCTAGGTCTAAAACTGATATTCCACTTGTCCCAAGAGCTAAAGAAGGTACAGCACTAAGTTCTGATTTAATACCCGTTTTTTTAGCTACTTCAGCTAACTTTTCTGGTCCTAAAAATATATTTGTTTTAACCGCATAAACATTATCAGATACTGCTATTGCTTCGGCCATTGTAATTGGTTTATTAGCATATATTGAACCATAATTCTTTGGCGAATATACACTACCATTACTAAGTGTAAAAGACGTATATTGACTATTAAATGTTGAAGAAGATGTCATTCCTTCTTCAAGTGCACCATAATATAAAAATGGTTTCATTACCGACCCTACTTGTCTCTTAGCTTGTGTCGCTCTATTATATTGACTTTTAGCATAATTAACTCCTCCTGAAAGAGCTATTACTCCACCAGTATTTGGGTCAACTACAACACTAGCTGATTGTAAATCTGTTCCTTTTGTATGTTTAAGAATATTTTTTTCTAAAGACTCCTGAGCATCTACATCTAAATAAGTATAAATTTTAATACCCCCACTCTGAATTAATGATTCTGGTATTGTTTTAAGATTTCTCAGTTCTTGCAAAACAGCATCTTGATAATACATTAACATATCTAAATTTTCTACAGAAGCTTTTCCATAAATCTCTATTTTATTTTGAAATAATGAATCCAACTTATCTTGAGTTATTTTTCCATTGTTAACCATACTTTGACCAACAATTTTAGCTCTTTTTATTGCCAAATCATAATTTGCGATGGGATTATAATAGCCTGGGCTATTAGGAATACCAGCTAAAATTAAAGCTTCCTCCAAGTTCAAATCTATTGGCTCTTTATTAAAGTAGTACCGACTTGCATTCGCAATACCATAGTTACCTTGACCATAATTTATTGTATTTAAATACCCTTCTAATATTTCATCTTTAGAATAATGTACTTCTAATTCTAAAGTTAAAAAAGCTTCTTCTATTTTTCGCTCCCAAGTAGAAGCAAAATCTAAATAAATATTTTTAACATATTGCTGTGATATTGTTGATGCTCCTTGAGTTATTTTCCTATTTTTAATATTTTGATACATAGCTTTAGCTATTCTTAAATAATCAAATCCATGATGATTATAAAAATTTTTATCTTCAATACTAACTACAGCATTAATTAAATTATAATTTATATCTTCTAAATCAACCCATTTGCTAGTACTAGAACCTTGATATAAAAGTTCATCTTTTCCATCATATATAAAAAATTGTCCCGCTGTTTTGAGTTCTAATTTTGGACTTAAAAAAGCATAAGTATATAATCCAATTATCACAATAATAAATGAAACAAAAGTAAATATTCCCGTTTTAAATAAAAATCTAACTATCTTCAATTTATATTCACCCAATATTAATATGAAATATTTTTCTTAAAATATAAGTAAATGTAATTCTTTTATTTGCTAAATAATTAAATCTTTAGTATAATTTAACATGTAAAAGAAGGGTTATTTATGAATTATAAAATAATAGTTAAAACTTATGAAGATGAAAATCTTTTATATAGTGAACAAACAACTGGTTCTATTTTAGATAACTATTTAGAATATACCACCGATAGTGATAATATTAAAATCAATCTAGATAAGTTTAGCTTCATTAAAACTAATAATGAAACTAAATTATATATAACTGAAAATAAATGTCTCTTAAAAGTAAAAGAAATAAATGATTCTTTAGAAATTCCTTTAAATTATATAAAATTTGAAAATGATAATAATAAAAATATTACATTAAGTTATAAATTAGAAAGCCAAGAAAATATATTAACTATTAAAATAACAATTGGAGATGAAATAAATGAAATATAAAATACAAGAAATTGAACTTAAGATTAAAGATAGTTTAAATACTTTAGGCTATCAAGTAGATGATGTAACTATAAACCCATCTAATAGACCAGAGCTAGGTGACTATCAATTTAATGGAGTTATGCCACTTGCTAAAATATATCATAAAAGTCCTATCGAAATTGCCAATTCTCTAGTGCCTTTAATACAAGAATACCCTGAAATTAAAGAAGCTTCAGTAGCAGGTCCTGGATTCATAAATTTAACTTTTAATGATAGCTTTCTAATTGATTTTTTAAACGACTCTTTAGAAAATATCGAAATAAACTACAATTTAGGCATTAATAAAAATATATTCTTAGACTATGGTGGTCCAAATGTTGCTAAAACCCTTCATGTTGGCCATTTACGTAGTGCAAATATCGGAGAAGCTTTAAAAAGATTATGTAAAACTGTCGGATGTAATACTGTATCAGATATTCATTTAGGCGACTGGGGTCGTCCTATGGGTATGGTAATATTAGAAATAAAAACTAGACATCCAGAACTTGCTTATTTTAAAAATGATTATAATGGCGAAGATGTTGATTTTACAATTACCAATGAAGATTTATTAGAACTATATCCTATTGCTACTACTAAAGCTAAAGAAAATGCTGATATTATGGAAAGTGCTCGTATAATCAATTATGAACTTCAAAATAAACATAAAGGTTATTATGCATTATGGCAAAAAATTGTAGAAGTTAGTTTAAAAGAAATTAAAAATATATACCAAGATTTAAATGTTTCATTTGACCTTTGGGAAGGCGAATCTAATAATGCGGAATATATTGATGAAATGATGGAATTTTTATATAGCAAAAAAGTTATAGAAGAAAGTGAAGGTGCGAAAGTAATTAACGTAAGTGATAAAGATGATAAACTTGAAGTACCTCCTCTAATTTTAATAAAAAGCAATGGTGCTATTTCTTATGAAACTACAGACCTTGCTGCTATATGGGAACGAACTCATAAATATAATCTCGATGAAATTTGGTATATGGTTGATAAAAGACAAGAACTACATTTTAAACAAGTATTTAGAGCCTCATACAAAAGTAATATGGTAGACCCTAATCTAAAACTAATCTTTAATGGCTTTGGCACCATGAACGGAAAAGATGGTAAACCATTTAAAACTCGTGATGGTGGTGTAATGCCTCTTGCTAATCTAATTAAAATGGTAACCGATAAATGTGAAGAGCGAATACCAGAAAATATAACTGAAAACAGGAATAACATAGCCAAAGATATAGCTGTCGCTGCTATTAAATATGCTGACCTTTTACCATTTAGAGAAACTGATTATAATTTTGATATTGAAAAATTTACTGATTTAAATGGTAAAACAGGAACATATCTTTTATATTCCACTATCAGAATTAAATCTTTACTAAAAAAAGCCGAGGAAAATAATTTTAAATTTAGCAAAGTAGAATTAATCAAAACTGAAGCTGAAAGAAAAATAATTCTTACCATGCTAGATTTAAAAAGAATAATAAAAAGAAGTTTTGAAAATTGCTCGTTAAATGAAATTGCAGAATATCTTTATAAAATTACCAATTTATATAATAACTTTTATGCTGAAAACCGTGTTTTAACAGAAGAAAATGCATTGCTTCGTTCATCATGGTTAGCTTTATCTAAAACCATTTATGATAATAATGTTTATTTATTAAATATTCTTGGTATAAATATTCCAGAAAAAATGTAAATTAAGAATTGACAAATATATAAATAAATATTACAATTACAAAAGTTAGAAACACATACACAAAAATGTATTGTTGACATATAATGTTTTGAAACTAACAAAAAGGAGATAATTATGAAATTAAGTGATATAAGTAAAGACGAACTTGAAACTATGAATTATGATGATATTGCTTACGTAATCTTAAATGAAGAAAAGACTAAAATGAAAATCAATATACTATTTAAAAAAGTATGTGATGCCTTAGAACTAAGCGAAAAAGAATTTGAAGAAAACATCGCTGCCTTTTTTGAACTACTTACAACTGACAAAAGATTTATTATGCTTGAAGATGGTTCATGGGATTTAAAAGAATTACATAACCCAAAAGTTATAATTGATGATGAAGAAGATGACACAGCTATTGACACTGATATTAACTCTGATGACATTATCGAAAATGAAGAAGATGAGAATGATATTTTTTATGATGCTGATAACGATGATGACTTACCAGATGATGATTTAGAAGATTTAGTAGTAATTGATGTTGACGACGAAGAAGCAAACAGTTAATGTTTGTTTTTTTAAAACTTTTTGATATAATTATAATAGATTTAAGAAAGGAGCATTTATATGTTTGAAAGATTAGATGCAATCGAAACTAAATATAATGAATTACAAATACAATTAAGTAATCCGGAAATAATAAGTGATTATAATAAATTAAAAACTTTATCCAAAGAATCACGTGATTTAGAAGAAACAGTAAATAAATATCATGAATACAAAGAAACAGTACAAGGTATAGAAGATGCCAAAGAGCTTATGAAAGATGACGAATTAAAAGAAATGGCTACTATAGAATATGAAGAACTTAAAGCTAAATTAGAAAGTATTACGAAAGAATTAGAAATATTATTAGTACCTAAAGACGAAAATGATGGTAAAAATGTTATTATGGAAATAAGAGGCGCTGCTGGTGGTGACGAAGCTAATATCTTTGCTGGTGACCTATATCGTATGTACACTTATTATGCGGAAAAAAACGGATGGAAAATAGAAGAGCTTCATACTATTGAAGGAACTAGTGGTGGATACTCTCAAGTTGAAATCATGATTAAAGGTGACGATGTTTATAAAAAACTTAAATATGAAAGCGGTTCTCATCGTGTCCAAAGAGTACCTGTTACTGAAACTCAAGGTCGTGTCCATACATCTACTGCTACAGTTCTAGTAATGCCAGAAGTTGAAACAGCCAATATCGATATTAAAGAAAGTGACATTAAAATGGATGTTTATCACTCAAGTGGAGCTGGTGGCCAATCAGTAAACACATCCAATTCTGCAGTTAGACTTACCCATATTCCTACTGGTATTGCCGTTACTTGCCAAGTAGAACGTAGCCAATTAAAAAATAGAGAACGTGCTATGAATATGTTAAAAATTAAAATAAATGATGAAATTAGAAATAAAGAAGAACAGGAATTAGGCGCAGAACGTAAAAACAAAATTGGTACAGGTGACAGAAGTGAAAAAATCCGTACTTATAACTATCCTCAAAATCGTGTCACTGACCATCGTATTAATTTTTCTATTATGAGTCTAGATAGAGTCATGGATGGAGAATTAGAAAGCATAATAGAAGCCCTTCAAACTGAAGATTTAAGATTAAAATTAGCTGGTGAATCATTTGAATAAGATAGGCAATGCCGATTTAAAACTACTAAAAGAAATATATCAAGATAACTTTGAAGAAATAGAAAAGAAATTAGAAGCAAACTATCCAACCCAATACTTAATAGGTTATGTTGACTTTTATAATACGAAAATAAATATCAATGAAGATGTTTTAATACCTCGTTTTGAAACCGAATTACTAGTAGATAAAGCAATTAAAATTTTACAAAATAAAAAATATACAAATTTAATTGATATTTGTACTGGAAGTGGTGCTATAGCTATAGCTATAAAAAAACACTTAAACTTAGAAATAGATGCTTGTGATATTAGCAATAAAGCATTAAATATAGCTAAAAATAACGCTTTAGAAAACAAAACTAATATTAATTTCTTTCCTATAGATATTTTAAAAGAAATACCAAGTAAAAAGTACGATTGCATTATATCTAATCCTCCATATGTAAGAGAAGATGAATATACATCCCCTGAAACTAAATATGAACCAGTTATAGCTTTATATGCCAAAAATGAAGGCTTAGAATTTTATGAACGTATTTTGAGTATTGCTCCTTCAATATTAAATAAAAATGGAACGATTATTTTTGAAATTGGTTCAACACAAGCAATAGAAATTAAAAAAATAGCCCTAAGCTATTTTCCAAATTCTATAATTACCATCGAAAAAGATTATAACAATTTTGATAGATTTATCTTTATTGAAACAGATTAACACCTATGGGTGTTTTTTTATCTTCTAGCAACTTTATTTATCTCACTAACATCAGCAGCTTCTCTATAAATAGAATCACAATGAATAATTTTTACGGGAGTTAATTCTGCTGCTTGGACATTAGATAGTACTGCTGCTTGCACCATATCAAATGTCATAAATCTATGCGCACCTTCCATTGTATAATAAGCTCTAAGAGTTCGAATTGATGAAAGAGCTACTTGCATATTTTCTAAATATTCTCTTTTTTTATCCATAAGTCTTTTCCTTTCTTGGTTTCATATAATATCATAAATATAACTCACAGTCAAAAAAAATTATAACTTTAAAACCCTTTAAAATCTTTAAGTGTTTTTTCAATATTATGATAAAAAGAATAAAGCTTCCAATTATATTTCTGTGGCATTTTTAAATCTTTAGCTATCAAATAACGCATTAGTTGACTTTTTTTATTATAATTAAAAGTTATATATTCTTTATTATCTGCTGAAATATAATAAATATAACTTCTTTCTAAACCTTTAAAATCAACTATTTTATTCATATTTAATTTACTAATTATTTCTTTCTCATCTAAAAAATTATAATTAACAATATGCAAATGAGCATGAACAATACTAGCTGAAGAAGTGTTATCTATTCCACTTCCATGTTCAAAAAAAAGAGGATATTTATGATAAATCTCATAAAATAACATACGATATTTTTTTATAAGTGTTTTATATTCTACCATTTCACTATCATTTAATTGAGACATGTTTATAATATGTCGCTTAGGTATAATTAAAAGATATCCACGTACTAATGAACCTAGTGATGGCTTAACCAGAAAATTAGCAGTTTCTTCAATATATATATTTTCTATTTTACTTATATCTAATTTACAAAAATCACATTTCATATTAATTAATAAAATCTATTACAAAATTTGTTAATAAATAACTTAAAGCAAAGCTAAGTACTAGCACTAATAGTTTAGCTTCAATTACTTTTTCCTTTTTCATTATGCCATTAAAATTAACACCATTTAAAATAAAAACAGACATCATTGTAAAGAAAACATATAAATAAATTTTAATATCCATTAGTTATTCTCCTCATACCTTTTTATTTGTTCAATTCTTTTTAATCTTCTATCAATTGTTGAATTAGGAGTCATAATAAACTTATCAACTATTTTACAAACTAAAGAAAAATCTGGTGTAACTTCACTACCTAAAGCCAGTACATTAGCTAAATCATGGTCTCTACCAAAAAAAGCATCTTCTTCTGTTGCAGCTCTAACACATCTAATACCTTTAACTTTATTAGCTGCTATACAAACTCCTTGTCCTGAGCCACAAATAACAATACCCATCGAGTCATTATTATCTCGCACCGCTTCTCCCACTTTAAAAGCTACATCTGTATAATCATTAACTACATCTTTAAATATATCAATAACTTCATAATTATTATTTAAATATTCCACAATCTTATTTTTTAAATCTAATCCACGATAATCCGCTCCAATATATATCTTCATAATTAAAATCCTCCACTATTATTTTAGCAAAATTTTTTAAAACACTAAACAAAAAATATTTAATTATACTATAACTTTACTATTAATATCATACATGTTATAATAACTAACAAATCAAAGGAGACATATACTATGAACGAAATACATTTAAGATTATTAGAACAAATGCAACTAACCGAAGAAAATTTAAAACAAAATGGTAGATACGCTACTGAATCTTTAGAAGTTAATCCAAAAGCTTTTCGAAATCTTACGATAGATAAATTAATAGAAAAACAGAATTCCATCCAAACCCATCAAAGAGAAAAGCTATTTGACTATACGTTTTTGGTAAACTTTTCTATATGTAGTAAGCATCCCGAACTTATACATTTTAAATATGATGGAACAATCATTTGGGAAAAAACAACTAATAATAAAGGCTATAAAATTGTTCATAATATAGAAGATGGCAATACCACTATAAATATAGAAGAAAATGAAAAAAGTATTCAAATTAGTGTTATTGATAATTTAATTGAATTTACCCGAAAAAACAAAAGAAGAAAACAGAGACTTTCTTATTTTAATTGGATTTCTCAAAATGATATTGAAAATGAAAATAGTTGGTTTATTACCAGTGCCGTTATTAAACTTAATCCTGATAAAACAGTCCAAAAGTCTCATATAATAATTAGTGGAAAAAATTATGGTTTATTTCACATTGATTTTAAAGATGGTATTTATTCAGTATATCACAGTAGTAAAAAAGGAAATATTACAAGGTTAGGCGATTTTATAATAGGAAATAATCCTATAACTATAAATGAATATATTGAAGCTCTTAAAGCATTACTAAATAATTTAAATATTAGCTTAGATAGTCAAGATATAAATAGCATTAAAGATATTGTCGGTTGTATTCCTGTCCCTGCTCTTGAAGAAGCACTACGAACTATTACTAATACTCCATCTAAAAGTAGAACTAGAAAAAGAAATTAAATTTATCATTTAAGTTGAACTTAAATGATTTTTTCTTTATAATAATTAATGGTGATAAAAATGTTTACTGATACACACTGTCATATATTTAAAGAATATTATGAAGAAATTGATGAAGTTTTAAATAAAGCAGATAATATGTATATCTCTCGAGTTATCAACAATGGCTGTGACCATAAAAGCAATCAAGAAGTATTAAACTTAATTGAAAAATATCCTAATATGTATGGTGCTTTAGGCATCCATCCTGAAGTAGTAGAAACTTATCAAGAAAGTGAAATTAAATTTATTGAAGACAATTTAAGTAATAAAAAAATAG
>CAPZYV010000004.1 GCA_948750805.1 uncultured Bacilli bacterium
TGCTAGTTGATCTTGAAGTTTAGCTACTTCGGCATCAATTTCTTCTTTAGAAACATTAGCTTTTTCTTTTTTAATTTTTAAATTTTTATATTCACCTAAAGTTACTTCTGGTTTACTCATAATAGTAAATTTAAATTTAACTTCAGATTCATTTATAGCTGTAATATCCACACTTGGTTCAATAATAGGTGTAATATTAGCTTCTTCTAATGCTTTTTTATAAGCTTCATCCATTACTAAATCTACAGCGTCCATGTATAAAGATTCAATACCAAATTTCTTTAAATAGATATTTTTAGGAGCTGTTCCTTTTCTGAACCCTTCAATTTTAACTTCTTTATTTTTCTTTTTATAAGCTTTATCTAAAGCGTTTGTCCATATTTCACCATTTAGTGTGATTTCAATTTCTTTTACGTTTTTCAATTTATTTCTTTCCTTTCAAATCTTTAAATATTATAACTTAAATTTCCATATTTTACAAGTTATTTTAAAATGATTACTACCTACTTAACAATTAGGAAATAACTCTGCCATTATCTTTTAATATAAGTTTTCGGTAGGCTTCACCAGATACAGTCTCAACAGTACCGTTTTCTAAAAGAGCGTAAGCAACAGATACAGAATAATCTGGATAATTACTTCTAAGTCTCGCAATAACACTATCACTAATGCCTAATTCTTTTTTATGTTCTTCTATATATGCTAAATCAAGAGCATCTTTGTCTGTTCTTTTGATATAGCCTTCATTTATGGCACTTTCTTTACTAATAATTGTATATTCCAGAGGTAATATATTAACAGCGGTATCAAATAGATTAACACTTCTAGCAAAATTACCTAATCTAGTGTTATTCATTACCCGAACTCCTAATAAGAATTGGTACATATCTCGAATATTAAAACTTTTAGCCATTAAATTATTTTTATAATCATATATTGGAAAAACAGAAATGTTGATACCGAAAAGACTACCTTTAAAGCCAAAATCTTGAGGAACTTGATAGTATGGTCTACTACTATCAAGGAAACTTTCAAATAAATTTTTTCCATTACTATCAACGGTATTATTTATATCAGGATTAGTAATAAGTGATAAAAATTGAGAAGCTTCTTCCGTTGGGTCTTTTTTAGCTATTTCTTTTTTATGTACTCTACTGGTTAACTCGTAACTTTCGGTATAACTTTTAGAATCATGAAAAATGTGAAATGTTGGTTGTTTTTTTAATTCTTCTCTTAAGTCGCCCATCATATAAACAGGAACAAAGATATCAACATCATCAAAACTGCGGCAATCTTTGGCGTTTGTTAAAACATAAGGAAGAGTTCCACCGTAAAAATACATTCCTTGTAAAATACGAGAATTAATTTCTTTTAATCTTTTATAAAACTCTCTAACTTCTTCAATGGAAGCATCAGCATTAATCGTACTAGTAAAAGGCATAGTATGAATGAAGTTACCATTTACACCTGGAAATATACTAGCATCATTTCTTCTTTTTGCATATAAAGCTTCTAATTCTGCTTGTTCTTTAGCTAGTTTTTCAGCCGATATTCTTCTTTCGTCTTCTTCTTTTATTCTAGCTTGGCGTCTTATTTCATCTAAATGAACTTTTGCTTCACTAACTGGCAATGGGCTAGCATACTTTAGCACTTTTGCTACTTTGTCTCTACTTATCATATCATAATCAACAATATAAACATATCTAATATAGCCCTCTTCATCACGTTGAACATCGGTGTGAACAGAATAAAAATCCAATGTTTCTCTTAGTTCTCTTTCAGTTTTAACTTTTATTTCGGGATTTAATATATAAAATTGATAAAAGTGGTCACCATTTTCAAAAGTATATTTAAAATCTTCCACAAATAAAGCATCTTTTTCAGGCTCTAAAATTACTTCACAGTGAGATAATAATTTCATATAATTGTGGTCTAAGAATAATGATGCGACATCACGATTTTTAAAATCTAACACCTCACCAGCTTTAAAGTCTAAATATAAGTCAATATTTCTTTTTCCGACAGTTAAAGTTTGATTTTCTTCATCAATACTAGCTGGACTTTTCTTAATTGAATTAAGATTTTTACCGACTTTAGTTTTAGGACTATCAAAATCAAAAAAGCTTATAATTGGTCTATCATCACCAGTTATTTTCTCACATAACCAGTCTCCTAAACTATAAGTTTCATCTGGCCATAAACAAACATTAACTTGTTTACCTTCTTTAAATCTTATACTTAAATATTTGTCATAAGGCATTATTGCAATTTCACTAGCATTAGGATTTTCCACTATATCAAAATCATATATGCCAGGAAAGTGTCTCGAAAATACATTATTTTCTATATCACTCTTTTTAAATCTTAAAATTTTACCTTTAGGGTATACTGTTGTACCTCCTGAATACTTTGAAGTAGTTATCGTTGTTTCTTCAAACACTCTTAAATAAACATAATCTTCACTTTTAAAGCCATTAATTTGCATTTAAACACCAACTTTTCATTAACCATTATTATATAGGAATCATGAAATATTAGCAAGAAAAAAAGTCTTAGCATTACCTAAAACTTATTATCCTAAAAGATTAATTAAATTCGTAAATTTATCATAAAACATAAATACTAGAGCCATACTGCCAACTAGAAATGGACCATACGGAACTTCATTATCTTTATTGAGCAAGATTGCTGCTAAAGCATAAGGAAGTGCTAAAAGCGAAGAAAATATTATAGCGATTAAACCTAGTCTTATATTTAATGTAATTCCGATGATAGCTGCTAGTTTAATATCTCCTCCACCTAAGGATTCCTTTTTAAATATTTTTTTACCCAAAAGACCAATTATAATCATAAATCCAAATAAGGCTAAGCCACTTAAAAGACTAATGCCTGCATTTTTAAAACCATAAAAGCATGTTCTTAAGACTAGAAGTAAAAAGCCTGATATAACTAAAGGGCTATCTAATATTATCATATATTTAATATCACTTACAAAAATATTAATAACTAAACTAGATATAATTAAACTAACAAAAAATTCATAATCAAAACCATATTCATGATAAGCTATAACTGTAATAACTGAATTTACGATAGCTATAAATAAATTTAAAATCCATGAATTTTCATTCCTTTTAGTTACTTCAGGAAGGATTAGTGGTAATTTTTCTCCTATTAAAGTCGATACTAAACCTAAAATAAAACCAATAAGAAATATTACTATTATCATTTTTTATCCTTTCTAGTTTATTTGACCATACAAACTAAACATTGGTACTACAACCGCTAATATTATTATACCAACAATAAGTGCTAAAATTACAATCATAATTGGTTCTAAGAAACTTTTTAAATTAATAACTTTACTTCGATGTAAATCACTATAATAATTTGCTACTTTATCCATCATTAAAGATAATTCTCCTGTTGACTCTCCTGTTGCAATCATGTAATAAGCAACGTCAGGAATACACCATTTATTTTGAAATGATAAAGATATTTTATCTCCTTTAGCGATATTACTAATAGTTTCAATCATAATATCTTTATATACTTCATTATTGGTTATATTTGTAAGTATTTCCATACTATTTGTAATATAAACACTATTTTTTAATAAACTAGAAAAAGTTTTAGTAAACAAAGTTAATTCATGATAAATAATAATATTGCCAAAAAAAGGAATTTTCATACCAATAGTTTGAATAAATTTTCTAAAACCTTTCGATTTTTGATATAAAAATAGCATCATAATAATTACTAATAATAATATTAAAATAATTGTGCTTATATTTGCTGTTATATATTTACTTAGATTAATTATAGATAATGTAAAACCACTAACTTTAATACCAGCTTGGTCATAAACTTTAATAAATTCTGGAATAACAAATACCATTATAAAGGTCATAACGGCTAAAGCAAATACTAATAAAATTGTAGGATAAATGATAGCACTTATCATTTCTTTTCTTGTTTTATCAATTTCAGTATAGTAATTTGCCATATCATCTAGTGTTTTAGCTAAGTCTCCAGTTGCTTCTGCAGATTTAATCATATTTATTAATAATTGGGGAAATACTTTTCCTTGATTTTGTAAAGCAGTACTAAAGCTTTCACCTAGCGTTAATTCATAAGATATTGCCCGATAAAGCTTACTTTTAGTTATATCTTTTTCAACTTGCTTAGTCATAATTTTTATTGTATCATTTAAAGTTAATCCTGCTTTTAAATAAGTGGATACTCCGGTTAACCAAAAAATTAAATCTTTCGTTTTTAATTCTTTTTCGGTATCTAACCCCATTTTTTTAATTAAATTATAAGTTATATCTTTTTTAATACTTGTAGCCTTTATGCCTTCGTTTGCTAAAAAGTTATTTAAAGTAGATTTATTTGTCGCACTTATTATGCCTTTTACAGTTTTACCATTAGAATCTGTTCCCACATAGCGATAATAATCTTTTTTAACAGTTCTAGAAGCTATTTCTTCTTTCATTTCCTGAACTAATTCTTCGGCAATACTTTTATTTTTTATTTCTTTATTAGAGTAGCTATTATTTACAAAATTATCGATGATATCATAAAAAACGTCAAAAAAAACAAATTTGAAACCAATCAAAAAATGTTTGATAAAATCAATTACAAAAAGAAATGGTATTAAAATAATATCAGACATAGTCTTATTCCTTTTTTCTTTTGCCATACTATCTACCCTACTCTATAAGAATTATATCACATTTTTTAAAATTATAAAATAATAATTATTAGTAAATTAAAAAAGAGTTTTTAACTCTAACTTTGACACTCTAATAACTCTTTTATTTTACTATATAAATAATTGTTAGCTTCTTCTAAACTCATATTATTTACCGTTAGGGGACTACCAAATCTAATTGTAAGATTTTTACTCCGAAATTTATAATCTCCAGTAATAGCAAAAGGAATAATATAGGCATTAGTTTTTTGGGCAAGGCTTACTGCTCCAAATTTAAAAGGAAGTAATTTTTTTTCAGTTTTATTTCTTGTTCCTTCCGGAAATATACCAATAGCCCCATTATTTTTTAAAACCCATAGGGCTTTATTTGTAGCATTTGTATCTTTTTTCGTTCTATCAACTGGTATACATCCGGTTTTTTTAAAAAACCAAGCTATTTTTTTATTTTCAAAATATTCTTTCTTAGCTAAATAATTAATACCTCTTTTAGTTGCAATAATCGTTAAACATTGGTCATATAGATGTTTGTGATTACCTGCTATTATAATGGGACCTTTTGTTAAAATATTTTCTTTTCCAATAATGGTTGGATTATAATAAAATTTAAATATTGGGCTTAGAAAAAACTTTCCTACACGATATAATAATGTTTTTTTCATGGTTTCCTCACTTTAGATTTTTAAAGTCTACTTTTCCTAATTTAGTTTTGGGTAAACTTTTTCTAATTACAAATTCTTTAGGAATCATATAACTTGCTAAATTTTTATGGCAATAATTTGCTAATTCATTTTTTATAAATAAACTATTATAATTTTCTTTTAAAACAACAAAGGCTTTTGGTACTTCTCCTTTATATTTATGTGGTATTCCTACTACTGTAGCTTCTAATACATAAGGATGTCGCTCCAAGATTTCTTCGATATAATTAGGATAAATATTATATCCATTTGAAATAATCATTCTTTTAATTCGCCCTTTGTAAAAAATAAAACCATCTTCATCCATATATCCTAAATCTCCTGTATGGAGCCAAATATGGCCGTCGTCATGAATTTGTAATGCTTTATTAGTTTCTGATTCATTATTTAAATAACCCATCATTAAAGCTTTAGTATTTATACAAATTTCACCTATTTGCATTTTAGGTAATTCTTTTCTAGTACTTGTATCAATTATTTTAATATGATTGCTTGGTAAAGGTATTCCAACCGAACCGCTTTTATTTACATCATCACTTCCTAAAGATACTGCTGCTAAAGCTTCAGACATTCCATAACCTTGGGTAATTTTAATATTTGCGTTATGGTCCTTTAAATATTTATTAATATCCTTTTCTAAATTGGCATTTAATATATCGCCACCACTTACGATATATTTTAAATAAGATAAATCTAAATTTTTTTCATTGTTACACTTAATTAAGGCATCAAATAAAGTTGGCACGCCTAAAACACAAGTTGGTTTTGTTTTTTTGAATAAAGTATCAAACTTTTGAGCATTAAATTTTGGAACTAAAATTGTATAACAACCTAATGATAGTGGTGTATGCATTAAAACACTTAATCCAAAGCCATGAAAATTAGGCATAATAGCTAGACAGCTATCTCCTTCCTTAAGATTTTTTAAAGCAATGCTTTCCTGTTTAGCGGCTAATATAAAAGCACGGTTTTGAATAACTACTTTCTTCGGACTACCACTTGTACCACCACTTTCAATAATAACTGCTGGTGTATCTTTCCCTAATTTAGAGTTATTTATTACTTCTAATTTTGTATTTTTATCATTTTTACTAAATTTTTGCCATGAAATAAATTTCTCGTTTTTGGGGAAATGCTCGTATTTTTTAGTTTTAACTAAGTTATAAAGTAATTTTGTATCTAAAGCCATTGAATTGGCTACACTAACATAAATTATTTTTTTTAAATTTAATTCTTTTTGTATTGCTTTTATTTTACCATATTCAGTGTCCATCATAATTAGAATTTTACTATTAGTTGTAATAACATTATCTTTTATCTCTCTTTCGCTAGATAAAGGGTGTAACATACTGGCAATTGCCCCTATTTTGTTTAGACTATATAAAGCATGTAATACTTCGGGCATATTAGGTAAACAAATAGTTACAATATCTCCTTTTTTAATACCTAAATTACAAAATGAAATAGCAATATTATCTATTTCGCCTAAAAACTTTTTATAAGTCGCTTTTTTATTAAAGTACTCATATGCATAATTATTTGGATACTTAATGGTACTATTTTTTACTTCATCATACATAGTTATATCTGGTATAGTAATATTTAAATCACAAGCTTTATAATATTTATTCCATGAAGCTTGCAATTCTTTTCTTTTCCGTAAAATATTAAATATTGACATTATTTTTTCCCTTCGTTTAAATTAAAAATTATATTGAATAATCGTTTGTTTTCTTTATCTAAATTTACATCAGTAATATAGATAGGATTTGAAAATTCAATTTCTAAACTTCGAGAAAATAATGAATAAGAACCTTTTATACAAAATGGAATTATTGGGGTATTAGTTTCATAAGCCATCTTTACTGCACCAATTTTGAAAGGTAATAATTTTTTTGTGTTTTTTTCAGTAGTACCTTCTGGAAATATCCCTATTACTTTTTCATCTTTTAAATAAGCCTCAGCCCATTGTATAACTTTGCTATTTTTTCTTTTTCTATCGACTGGTATCAATCCTAAATTTGCAAATATTATTTTTTTAGGCCCTTTCCATAATTCTTTTTTAGCTAAGAAATGGATATTTCTTTTAGTAGTAGATATTAATAATAAAGAGTCTAAATTATGAGTATGATTGCCAGCTAAAATAATTCTACCGGATTCTGGAATTACAGCACTATTTATAATTTTAGGTTTAAATAAAAGTTTAAATAGCACTCTAATTATTGGTTTAAATATAATATATAATAATGATTCTTTTTCGTTCATATTTTCCCTCATCTAAATTATATTTAAATGGCGAAAAATAATGTAAATATTTAAAGACAATTTTTAGGCAAATCTATCATATACTATAATAGGTGATTTTATGTTCGGAAGTCCTGTAAGTAATGGCCTTACTCTAACAAAAGTAATTGGAGGTATTTCAAAAACTCTTAGCATTGCAAATCAAGTTATTCCTCTTTATCGGGAAGCAAAACCTATGATTAATAATGCTAAAACGATTCTTTCAGTATTAAAAGGTGTCAATACATCTAAAACTGGTAATAGTAGTGGTAATGCATCTACTAATATTACCCAACAAAAAAAAGACACTCCTAAAGTAGAAAAGAAAGTTAATACTAACAATCCTGTATTCTTTTTATAAGTATCTTTTTTAAATATTTAATATTTCGTATATGAGTTAATCTCGTTAATAGATGTTTTTTAGGTATTTTAGCTAGTATATTTTGTTCTTTTTGTAGTAAGTATTCGTAGTACATTTTATTATTGCTATCGCCAAATTTTAAAACATTTTTATTATAATAACGATAATCTTTAGTAAATAATATTATCGGGTAATATTTATTATTTTCTTTAACTATTATTTCTTTTTTTATATAAAAAGCTTGCTTTTTCATCTTTTTTCTTAAATTATAGAAATCATTATTACTACTAATAATATATTTTGAAATATCTTTGGGCGCTGAATTTACAATATCTAAAACTGTATTAGTGCCAACTCCTGCAATAACTACGGTATTTATATTTTCGAGTTTTATATTTTTAAAACCATCAGATAAAAATGTTTCTATCTGTAAATTATGTTTCTTAATATTATTTTGAGCATTTAATAAAGCTTTATCACTAATATCTGATGCATAAACTTCTTTACATAAATTATTTTCTTTGAGATATATCGCTAAATAAGCATGGTCACAACAAGTATCTATAACGATATCATCTTTATTAATTAAACTAGCTATTGTTTGTAATTTTAAATTAAGCATTAGTCAGCAAGAAAATCCTTTAATTTTTTAGCACGTGATGGATGGCGTAATTTACGTAAAGCTTTTGCTTCTATTTGACGAATACGTTCACGAGTTACATTAAACTTTTTACCAACTTCTTCAAGGGTATGGCAAGTTCCATCGACTAGGCCAAAGCGTAATTCTAATACTTCTTGTTCTCTTACTTGAAGTGTCATTAAAACACTTTTTATTTCTTCTTTTAATATTTCATTAGTTGCATATTCTTCTGGTGACATACTTGATTCGTCTTTAATGAAATCTCCTAAATGGGAATCATCTTCTTCGCCTATTGGCGTTTCAAGTGAAACAGGTTCTTGGCTTATTTTTATTACTTCTCGAACTTTTTCAACACTAATACCCATTTTTTTGGCAAGTTCTTCTTCTGAAGGTTCTCTATTTAATTCCAAAGTAAGTTGTCTTTGAATACGAGACATTTTATTAATTGTTTCTACCATATGAACGGGTACTCTAATAGTTCTTGCTTGGTCAGCTAAAGCACGAGTTATTGCTTGTCTAATCCACCATGTTGCATAAGTTGAAAATTTATATCCTTTATCACTATCAAATTTATCAACTGCTTTCATTAAGCCGATATTCCCTTCTTGAATTAAATCAAGAAATAAAAGTCCTCGGCCAACATATCTTTTAGCAATACTTACAACTAAACGAAGATTAGATTCAGCTAGCTTATTCTTGGCAATTTCATCACCTTCAGCGACTTTTTCGCTTAATTTTAATTCTTCATCTGGTGATAATAAAGAGATTCGTCCAATTTCTTTTAAATACATGCGAACTGGGTCATTAATATTAATGTCCTTAGTCAATTCTGCATCTCCCAAAATAATTGGTTCTTCTTCAATTATTTTAGGGATTCCATCTTCAGTTTCACCTTCCTCATCAGAGGCTACTACTTGAATCTCATTTTCAATTAAAGTATTATATATTTCATCTAAACTATCATTATCAATATCTAATCCTTTTAAGGCATCAGCTAATTCTTCAAATGTAATATATTTTCTTTCTTTACCTAAAGCAATTAAATCACTAATTCTTTCTTCTAATGATTTAATTTCGACAATTTTTTTTACTCCTGTATTTTCGTTACTCATTTCCTACACATCCTTTTTTAATTTCTATTAATTTTTTTGCTAATTCTAATTTTTTATTTTCATCTAATTCACTAGCAATTTTTTGTTTCAATTCTTTAATTTCTTGCTTCTTTACTTCTTGGTCACAAACATTTATAAATTCGTGAAAATCTTCCATTTTTAATTCTTCTAAATTAACTATTCTAATAATTTCTGCAACAGTATCATTAATTACTTCACTTGTTTCAGCAAAAGCAATAAAAGAAGCTAATTCAATTTTTTTATTTTTTTCATAATAATATATAATTTCATTAGATAAATCACGGTATTTTTTAATATTAAAGTACCCCAGCTCTTTTTTAAATATATCAATAAATTTACCATCACTCATCATGAAATATATAATATTTTGTGCAGCTATATCATACTTCGATAAGGCCACTTTGGCAAGCTTTTTTTGAGGCTTAACTTCAATTTTTTCTTGTGAAATTGTTAATCTAGCTAATTCATTTTTTAATGAGTCGAGTGGAATATTATATTCTTCACTCATTTTTTTCATTGTTAATTCCTTAGTTAACTCATCATCTATATCCTTAATGCTATTTATAATCTCTTTTATATATTTAACCAAATCTTCAGTTTTATTTAAATCTTTATTCTTTTTATAGTATTTTAATTTAAAATCTAAAAAGTTTAGAGGTTTACTAATATTAGCTATAATTGCATCAATTCCATTATTGATAATGTACTCATCCGGGTCTTTTTCGCCACTTAACCGAACCACAAAAGGTTCAATTCCCGCATTTTTTAATATATCTCCATTTTGAATAGTCGCTATTTCTCCAGCATTATCATTATCAAACATTAATATTACTTTAGCCCTTAACTCTTTAATGATATTTACTTGGTCTTTAGTAAGGCTTGTTCCCATAAGTGCAACAACATTTTTAACGCCACTAGAATACATCCTAATCGCATCCATATTACCTTCAACAATAATAATTTCTTTTTTACGTTTAATTTCATTTTTAGCTCGATGATAATTAAATAATATTTGTCCCTTTTTAAATATTATAGATTCTTTAGAATTTATATACTTAGCTTGGTCGTTTTTTTCATAAATTCTTCCTGTAAAACCTATCGGATTACCATCTAAATCATGAATAGGAAATATTATTCGGTTATTAAATACATCATTTATATATTCGCCACTACGATTAATTAATCCTAAATTAAGTAACGTTTCTATTGCATAATTTTTATTAAGTAATAATTTATTTAAACTATAATTTTTATCTAATGCTAAACCTAAATCAAAATCTTTAATAACTGTTTCATCTAAAGAGCGTTCTTTTAAATATACTTTAGCTTTTTTGCCTTCAAATGAATTTAAATTGTTTTGATAAAACTTTAATGCTAAATTCATAATTTCATATTCTGTTTTATTATTATTTATTTTTTTATTTTCTTTTATTTTTGCATTAAATATTAAACCACATTTATCCGCGACTATTTTAACCGCTTCTAAGAAAGAGACATTTTCATACTCTTTTACAAAAGTAAAAACATTACCAGCTGCCCCGCAAGAAAAACATTTATATATTTGTTTTTCTTCTGAAACACTCATACTTGGAGAGTGGTCTTCATGAAAAGGACAAACACCAAAATAATTTTTACCTTTTTGAGTAAGTGGTATATAACTAGATATAATATCAATAATATTAGCACTTTTACGAATATTTTCTATTTCTGTATCCGTTACCAAACTATCACCCTCTTATTTTAGTTTCTATTATTAATTATTACCCTTATATACCTAATTTCCTTTAAAAAAAGCAACTTTTTTTAAAAAAAGTTACTTTTTTAGCCATTTTTCTCTATTTTTTTACTATTTTTTAATTCTGCATAATATATTGTTTGAAGCTTATTATTATTTTTAGTACATGTAATTAAAGTTATTATATCTTTTTCATAGTTATTTAAAAATAATTCCCCTGTTTTATTTTGAAAATCTATTTCTATTATTTTATATTCATATAAATTATTTTCTAAATATAAATATATTAAATCATTAATTTGTAATTTATATAAGTTTTTAAAATATGATTGACTACCATTTCCAGAATGACCTGCTAAAATTATATTACTAAATTCATTGGGAGGAAATATACTTTCTTTATGGACTAAAATATTGTCATTAATTTTATTTCTCGAATCTTCACTTCTAAAAAGCTCCCTAGTTAAGTCAATTTTAGGTATTTCTATAATAGCATAATAATCACTATTATTTTCTATTTTATCTTCAATATATTTTTGATAATTAATATCCGTAATTTTTATTTTCCCAAAATATATTATTAGTACTAAAACACTTAATATTATAAAACTAAATCCAATTATTTTATTTATTTTCATTATAATTACAAATATAAACTCCTAAAAAGAGACCGATTACACATATTATAAGAGTAATTAATGCTTCATTGCTTCCTGTTTTAGGAACTTCTATTTTATTAGAAAAGTTATCTTTTATTATATTATTAGTTTCCGTATCTTCTTTTAATTTGTTTATAATATTTATATTAACAGTTTCATTATTGTTTTCTATTTTAAACATATAAGATTCACACGTTTCATAGCTATATGGCACTAAAACTTGTTCTAATATATAACTACCATAGGGAAGATTATTTAACATTAAACTACCAGTATTTGTTTCAAATATATCTAAATTATCACTTAATAAATAAGAATTGGTTTTTATATCTTTTATTCTAAAACTAGTTTTTTCTGTAATTAGCTTTTTATTTTCGTCTAAAATTTGGACTTTAATATTGCCTTTTATTTTTTCGCTCATTATATCAATATATTTATCTTCTTTATAGTTTTCATTTATTTCTATTATAACATCTTCTGGTTTTGTAAATCCTTCCAAAGTATTAGTTTCTCTAATAAGGAATTTACCATAGGGAAGATTAAGAGTAGCCTCTCCTACATCATTAGTTGTTATTTTTTGATAAACATTATTTGTTTTCGTATCAATTATATCAAATGTAACATTGCTAAAATCTATTTTTTTATCATTATCTACTATTTTCCTTAATTTTACTTTTTTTAATATAGCTTTTTTATTAATCGAAATATTTAAATCATCACTTTCAACCTTAAAGTCTATTTTCTCACTATTTTCATAAAAACCATAAGGTGAAGATAATTCCTTTAAATAAAAGCTTCCTTTATATATTTCACTTAAATGTATTTTTCCTTCTTCATTAGCTTTAAAAGTACCGTAAAGTTCTCCAGGAGCATAATAAATACCATATAAAGCATCTTCTTTAGAAAGAGACGTATTATATTCATCAACTAAATTTATGGTTAAACTTGGATAAAGTATAGTTAAATAAGTAAAGCCTGTATATGAATCAATAGTTCCACGACTTAAAAATACTATAGAATCATTACTCTTATATAATTGTCGTTCTTTCTCAGCCTGAAACTCTTTTGTAAATATAAGGGAATGCTGACCTGGTTCGGTAAAAGATACCGTGATTTTATTTTCATTTATCACAATATTAGATGAGCCAATATAAGGAATAGTCATATCTTTTAGAACATGATGGTTATCAGTAAAAGTTATCTCTTCATTTATTTTTAAAGTAGCTATTGTGGAAAATGAATTTTCTTCCACAAACGATGGCAATGTATACATTTTAGCAATATCATTTTTAATCGCAGTTATTTCTTCTTCATACAAATTAATCTGATTATGGGCATCATCTACAAAATAGATTTCACCTGAAGTGCCTAAGACATATTCCCAAACTAAATATTGAGTAGCGATATACCAATTTAAAGTAGTTCTATTTTGATATCCATAGCCAAAATAAATAAATTTAGAAACTTCTTTATATAAATTTTCATTTAAATCTATTAACCATGAATAATTATAAGCATTGACATTTTCACTTATAAAATCCTTTTCTGGATTAAGACTATATAATAAATCATTAGTATCATGATTTTTTATTTTCTTCATTGATATATATTTTTCATCATTATTTATTTTTAAATAAAGGTTAACATTAGGAATTTCCTCTACTGCTTCGATATAGTTTGTTCTTGCTTCACTTTTTATTACAAAACTAAAAAAAGTTAAAATAGTAAAAATTATTTTTGTTCTTGTTTTCATAATTTCTTTCTAGACAAAGAAAAACTCGCAAAATTTTCCATTATCGTTTTGAAGATAATTAAATTTATTTACGAGTAAGTATTTTCTACTATAACATATAACTTTATTGATGTAAATATTTTTTGTTATTTAATGTGTTAATGAGAGGAATTATAAGACTAGCTATAAAAATAGAAATGTATCCTACCTCATTAAAATTTAAAACTAAACTTAATAAACTAGCACTAATTCCTATAATAATTCCATAAAGTATCATTCCTTTTTTACTATATGGAGTTATTTTAAAATCTGCTCCAACGAAGATAAAACTAAAATATACTGTGCCATTTAATAATAAAGATAAATTACTATTGTTTTTTATAATAAAGAAGCAAACTAAAGAAGTTAAAATAAAACTTAATGAAGCAAAGATAGCTACTTCTTTTTTATAATATTTATTAAACGATAATATAATAAAACTTATAATTACTAAAAATAAACTACTAGTAGCAATACCTCCAATGTTAAACCCTAGAAAATTATCAAAAGCATTATAATTAAATTTATTTAAAATTTCGCCAATATTTAAATAGGAATAAGAATTTAAAAGCAAAGCTAAGATTAGGAACATTCTAATCAATGCTGTAGAGTTAAAAAAAATATTTTTTCTGGTATTTAAAAATTTTATAATAAATAATAAAACAAATAACAAAATAGGATAAATTATCATATTCGTATTTAAAGATATACTAGCCGAACATAATAAACATATTAGTAAATTTTCTTTAAAATTTTCTTTCGTAAAATATGTAATAGCTATAGCAACAATAATACTTATAAAATAAAAATAAAGAGGTATAAATAAGCTTTTTAAATTAATAAGATTATTTTGATATAATAAAATACCATTTTTGTAAAAACCAAAAATTAATAAAGGTATTAAAGCCAAAATGTAATTATTTAATAAGTCATAAGCGTTTTTAGGACTATGGATATAAGGCAATTTATTCATTTCTTCCTCCCTCTAAATATTTATTAAAGTTTATGTAACTAGGGCAAATATATGAACATAACCCGCATTTTATACATTTATCTTTGTTTTTTTTATAATATTGTTCATTTTGTAATAATAAAGGATTAATTTTTACTGGGCATATATCAATACAAGCCCCACAATTAATGCATTTTTCTTCTTTTTTTATAGCAGATTCTTTCATAATAAAGATACTATTTAAGTCTTTTGTAACTATTAAATTATCAATATCACATTTACGACCAGCCATAAGACCATTTAAGATATAATCAAGAGGCTCATCTTTTAATTTTATTAAAGAATTGATAATATCTTTAACTTTACTGCCTAACTTAGCTCGTATTACTGTTTGATTTAAAATCCCATTACCTGTAATTGTTATCAATTTATCACTTAATGGTCTATTTCTTTTAATTAAATTATATATATCATAAAAATTACTGGCTTTAATAATTATGGTATCTTTTTTAGTAAAATTTAAATATTGTAATAAAATATCCTCTTTATTTAAAAGATATAAATTAGGAACAATTTTTAAATTAATATTAGGATACATCCCAAGACATTCTAATAATTTACTTATATTTTCACTATTAGTAGATTTAACACATATGGTAATCTTTAAATTATATATTTGTGATAATTCATCTAAAAGTTCTAAATAACCTTCAAAATAGAGAAAAAGATAAAAATTTTCTGTTACAACATAAGGTTCATCATCAAAAGAACTAAGAACTAATTCTTTCTTTTCATTTAAATTAATACTAAATTCAGATTTCAATAGACTAGTAAGTTTCTCTTTTTTGATATTTTTAATACTATTAATAATAGATGGTTTTTTTAAATATGCTTCTTTATAATTGTTTTCAATAACTAATACTTTTGTTGGACCGTTTACTGTTATTGAATCACTTATGCCTTTAATATTGCCTGAAATAGGCGATTTAATAACTTTTTTAGCAAGCTTAAATAAAGGAGTTCCAAGAAGTATATCATCACTTTTCTTTATTAATAATTTTGCTTCTTTTGTAATAGGTATAAAAACTAAGTCCGGTTTATCAAAATTTAAAACTTGACTTGAAACCATAATAGTCGGGTCTTTAGGAATTTCAATTAGTCTTTGCATTTTTACCACCTAACATAATTATACTATAAAAAAAGAACAAAAGATATTTCTATTTTGAATTTTTTTGCTCTTTTAAACTATTTAAATATGTCTTTAAATTAATTGCCACATTTTCTGGTATAATTTTACTTAACTCCGAAATAGATGCATTACGCATTTTAGCTACACTACCGAAAGTTTTAATTAATTCTTTTTTTCTTTTAGTGCCTATTCCTTCAATATTATCTAAGACGCTTGCGATAGCTCCCTTGCTCCTAATTGTGCGATGATAATTTATAGTATAACGATGCACTTCATCCTGCATTCGAGTTAAATAATGAAAAACATTGCTAGATTTATCTAGTTCTATAATTTTGCCTAAAGAATCAATCAAGTCATTAGTTCTATGCTTATCATTTTTTCTTAAACCACATACTCTGATATTTAATTTTAAATCATTTAATACATTTAAACAAGCATTTATTTGATTAACACCACCATCCACGATAATTAAATCTGGAAGTTCTGTTTTATCCACCAGAGCTCGGTAATATCTTCTATAAATTACTTCTTCCATCGTATGATAATCATCATTTTTATCTAAACTTATTTTATATTTTCGGTACTCTTTTTTAGCTGGATGTCCATTTTTAAAAACTACCATACAACTTACGGTAAATTCGCCGAAAAGGTTAGAATTATCAAATAAATCAATTCGGTCTAATTTTTTTAGTTCTAATAACTCTTTTAACTCCTCATTAGCTTTTTCTGTTTTTTCTTCATTTTTTTCGATTATATCTAATTCATTTTCTAAATTTATTTTTGCATTAATAAAAGCCATTTCAAGTAAGCTTTTTTTCTTACCCTTTTGTGGTATAACAAAATTAGTTGTAATAATTTCTTTTAAAACTTCAGTATTAATATTATTATCACATAGTACTTCTTTAGGTATTTCATGTCTACTATAAAAGTTCATTATATAATAGTCAAGCTCATCATTAAAGTCACTTACAACAGGAAATACATCAGTATGACCTCCGACCATCCGACCATTTCTTAGAAATAAAATTTGAATGCTTAAATGCCCTTTATCAAAATAATAGCCGATAACATCTCGATTTACATAATCATGTAATTCCATTTTTTGTTTATCTAATATTACACTTATATAATCTAATTCTTTTTTTAAACTTAAAGCCATTTCAAAATTTAAATTAGCACTATATGCTTCTATTTTTTCTAAAATTTTGTTTTTTAAAATATCCGCATTACCTCTTAAAAAAGCTAAAATTTCTTGTTCCATTTTTTGTAATTCTTCATTATGATTGTTATTCTCACAATATCCTAGACATTCTCCTATATGATAATATAAGCAAACTTTTTTAGGCATAGAATCGCATTTTTTTAAAGGATATAAACGATTTATCAAAGATACAATTCTTCTTGCTGCATAAGCATTAGGATACGGGCCGAAAAGCATTTTTTTATCTTTTTTCTTTATATTTAAATATCTAGATACTTGTAACCTTGGATAAGGCTTATTTATGTATTCAATATATGGATAACTTTTATCATCCTTTAAAAGGATATTGTATTTGGGGTCATAATGCTTAATTAAATTAAATTCTAAAAGAAAAGCTTCAAGCTCACTACTGGCTACAATATATTCAAAATCGGCTATTTCACTAACCATCTTGGCTGTTTTACCAGTATGAGGCCGATTAAAATAAGAATTAACTCGTTTTTTTAAATCTTTTGCTTTTCCAACATAAATAATTACACCATCACTATTTTTCATTTGATATGAACCTGGAAGATGTGGAATTAATTTTAACTTTTCTTTAAGCATAATTTAATCACCTATTAAATATTATACTACAAATTTCTTGTTTTTTAAGTTATAATTTAAATGGTGTTGTTATGAAATTAATTAATTCTTATACTTTAGAAGTTAAAAAATCAAAATTTATAGCTCTATATTATGAAATAGATTCTATAGATGATGTAAAACTGATATTACAAGACTTAAGAAAAGAGCATAAGAAAGCTAAACATTTTCCATATGCTTATAAAATAGAAAATAATATTAAAAAATCTGATGATAAAGAACCATCAGGAACAGCTGGTATGCCTATTTTAAATATAATCGAAAAAAACAATTTAAATAATTGCTTAATTGTTGTAATTAGATATTTTGGTGGCATTAAGCTAGGAGCTGGAGGATTACTCAGAGCTTATAGCAATGCTGCAAAAGAAATTATCTAAAAATATCAATATACTCTAAAACTATTTTATTAGCACGAGCTTTTTCTGCTTGAACAGCTTTAACATATTGTCCTATAATTGCTCCTGTTCCAATTGTTACTCCTAAAAAAATAACAATCATAATAATTAATTTTTCATAATATTTTAAGTTCATATAACTCACCTATTATCAGTATAACTTATTTAAGCTAAATAAAACAACAAAAGAGTGCTAAATTGACACTCTTTTTTACTTAGGATACGACATATGGGTCAGACATAGTTCCATTTCCTATTAAAGTTACATTATACTTCAGGTTTATTACTGGGCGTATACCAGCCGCGATGTTCACGTCCCGGTAGAAGAGGTAGCCAACATCAGCAACGGCGAATATGCTTCCACGTATCGACTGGCTGAAGGAACTCGGAGACAAGGTCCAATAAGGTTGTCCATTATATAAATAATATCCATAATTATCATTGTTTCGTAGTCCACCAGCCATTGAAACTTCATCAGCTGTTATTAATCCGATTGGATATGTTAAGCTTTTATTTCCTTTTGTTGAACTACTTACTGTATATAAGTCACTTGCATTTGGACATGTTAATACTGGTGACTTATTTGTATATAACCTTATAAATGCTCCATAATATGTTGTAGTTAATTCCGTTCCTCCTAAACCATTACTTGTGAATTCACTTGTGCTTGGTGTTCTATCGCCACAGAACCCTGCATTGGTATCTATTTTATTCGCATAGTTAGAAAGATTACTTGTATACCATGTCTCTAACTCTGTTAATATATATGATTTGGTTCCTAGTCCATGTACTTCACCATTAGTATATTTGAATCCAACCAGAGAATTATTAATATAATTTGAATTAAATGAATGATTTACTATTATACTATCTGATGTTGATGTTCCATTGGCATGAGCGCTTGTTCCATCATAGATTAGCCTTATACTTCCATCACCATTGATTCGGATAATTCTCCAATATTTATTTGCAAATTTTACATAGTTATTTGTTACTGAACCTCTAAAGTAA
>CAPZYV010000005.1 GCA_948750805.1 uncultured Bacilli bacterium
GCATACTTTTCTAATTTTTCTTTAATTTGAATAGCAGCTAACATATCTTTAGTCGCAAACTTATTTACAGCTTCTTCTATTTCTGGGTCAAGAATAGCTTTAGCAAGTTCTATTTTTTCTTCTCCTATTTCATCGATAATTTGTTGTTGGAAGCGACATAATTTTTCCACATTTTCTTGCCCAAACATTAAAGCTTCAAGCATTTCTTTTTCACTTAGTTCTGATGCCCCAGCTTCAACCATGCATATAGCATCTTTAGTACCTGCTACTGTAAGTGATAAATTACTTTCTTCAATTTGTTCTGCAGTTGGATTAATAACTAATTCTTTTCCAACTTTTCCAACAATTACTCCTGATACTGGACCATCAAATGGAATTTTTGAAATACCAAGACAAAGACTTGTTCCAAATAAAGCTGCCATTTCTGGTGAGTTATCTGGGTCTACAGATAAAACGGTATTCACTACTTGAATTTCTTGGCGTAATGCTTCATCAAACATCGGTCTAATTGGTCTATCAATTAAACGAGCAGCAAGTGTTGCCGCATCACTAGGACGTCCCTCTCTTTTAATAAATCCACCTGGTATTTTACCTACTGAATATAATTTTTCTTGATATAATACTTGAAGTGGAAAAAAGTCACTTCCCATTACTTCTTTACCCATTACACATACAGATAAAACTACTGTATCACCATAACGTACTAATACTGAACCATCAGTTTGTTTAGCAAGTTCTCCTACCTCAACTATTAAATCTCTTCCTAAAAAATCTAATTTAAATACTTTCTTCATATAAGCTCCTTCTATATTTAAAAAAAGACACTAAAAATTTTAGTGCCCTTATTTTCTTAAATTTAATTTACTAATTACATTTCTATAACTTACAACATCGTTTTCTTTTAAATAAGCAAGTAATTTTCTTCTTTTACCAACTTTCATTAAAAGTCCACGTTTAGAATGGAAGTCATGAATATGTACTTTTAAATGTTCAGTTAAATCATTAATTTCTGCAGTTAAAATAGCGATTTGTACTTCTGTAGAACCACAATCTTTTTCATTTGCACCAAATTCTTTAACTAATTTAGCTCTCATTTCTTTTGTAACAGCCATTTTTTTCTCCTCCTAACTTAATAATCGGTTTATTCCAAGTAAAAATTTAAGGAGTAAATTTAAACCGAGATATAAACTT
Source organism: uncultured Bacilli bacterium (assembly GCA_948750805.1). The sequence goes on from CAPZYV010000005.1 coordinate 1,192, forward strand.
CATTAACATTATATTATATAAAACCTAAAAAATCAACTATTATCTTCCTCTTACTGCTTTATTTACTTCTTCGATAACTTCAGATAAAGGTTTATCACCATCAAATTCTAAACCAAGAAGCCTATCTTTATAACTTGAAAGCACATTACCATACTCGTCAATAAAACAAGATAGTTCATCAATTATGTTTCCGTTATCGTCTTTAATTAAAGCGACTGCCTCTGCAATTTTTTTACCATATTCCATATTCTCTTTAAATTCTCCAATATAATTAAAATATGGTGTTAAAGCTTCTCTAGTAACTACATTATATAAAGCACATAATCTATTACCATTACTAGTTCCATCAAACATAATTACTTCATCATTTATAACTTTAAAATCACAAGGTCCTAAATCATCACACTCAGTTTCATCTAAATTAGGATACTTTTCTCGATACAAACTAATACTAGGATTTTCATAGTCCTCATTACTATTATAATGATAGACAAAAATATCTCCCGGAAAAATAACAATTTTAGGCATTACATATTTAGGTACAAGATTAATTATATTATAATCTTTATCAACTACACCTATTAAAGCGATAGAAGTAATTCTTTTCTCATCTATTTTAACATATTTAGCTTCAAAAACTCCATAACTATGACTAAAAATAATATCTCTTTTTGGAATGCTAATTTCTGCATCTTCAAATTTAAAAGTTAAACATTGACTCATAAAAACCCTCCAAAGTTGTCTTTATTATAAACTAATTAATTTATTTATTCAATAGCTTTTATTTTTAGTTTAATTAATATATACTCTCGAAACTCTTTTATTTACATTACATAGTACTTCATAAGGAATAGTATCTAAATACTTAGCTACTTCTAGAATATGTTTATTATCCTTTAATATTAAAACTTCATCATGAACTTTAACGCTATCATCTACTAGAACAAATAACATATCCATACAAATATTTCCTACAATTTTATATGGTTTATTATTAATATAAACATATCTACCTGTATTTTTTCTAATTATGCCATCTGCATAACCTATTGCTACTACAGCAACTTTTATATCTTTATTAGCTTTATAAGCTCCATTATACCCAACTGTTTCACCAATTTTTAATTCGTTTATTTGAATAACTTCACTTTTAAGTGAAATAATACTTTCTAATTCTAAAAGCTTATTCTCTGTAAAACCATACATTATAATTCCTAGTCGACAACCATTAACAAAATCTAGTTTTTCATAATTAACTAATGCTTCACTAGCAGAAATATGAACTACTTCAATATCATCTAAAGTAATATTTTTAGTAATCTCTTTAAATTTAGTTACTTGACGCATATAATCTTCTTTTACACTAGCATTATATATATGAGTATAAAGTCCCTCTAAATTTATTTCACACTTCTGAATAACTTCTATAATTTTATTAAGTTCTATACTATTATTAATTCCTAATCTATTCATACCTGTATTAAGTTTTATATGAACAGTTATATTTTTTAAATTTAATTTTACAATTTCTAATAAATATTCTAAACTATTTATCGTTAAAGTAATATTATTATTTATAGCTTCCTTAATATATTCTATAGGAATTACTCCTAAACATAAAATAGGAATATCTTTTATTTCTTTTCTTATAATTAAAGCTTCATCTAATGTTGCCACGGCTAAATAATTACAACCACCTTTAATAATACTTTTTACAGTATCAATTCCATATAACCCATATGAGTCTGCTTTAACTACTCCAAAATGATATTTATAACCATTATAATAATTTACAATTTTTGAAACATTACTTTCTAATTTTTTTAAATTAACTTCTAAATATGTATTTCTTGATAACACAATAAATACCTCCTTTTAATTATATTTAATGCACTAAAAAAAGATAAAAACTATCTTAAATAACTATTAAATTATAAACCAATTTTTACTTTTCTTCAATATATCTTTTATCAATAATAGTAGTTATAACATATTCCTTAAAATATTTATCAGTCATAACTAATCTCCCTTTAAATTGACCATGAAAACCAAAACTATTATCAACTCTAAACTTAGTCACTATTCCATTTTCTATATTAATACCTGTTATTGCCATCGCATGGTCATAATTAATTATTCCTAAAATTAATTTTTCACTTTGAGAAATCTTACCAATATTTAATAATTTATTAAAATCATATAAATTACTATCTAAAATATTATCATTATAATCTAATGTCTTAGATTCTTCTGTCGAAAACCACACACTTATTCCATCTTTTATTTGACTAGCTATTGCGTTAATTTGTTTATCATAATCTAAATGTATTATTTTTTCTTTACCAACTAAATAAATACTAGGAATAAATGCATTACTATCATAAAAACTATCTATGGAAAAACTAGTAACTGTAACAAAATTATCTAAATCATTACCCACTAGGTTTTCTTTAAATTGAAGTGGCGTTATAACTTCATTTAAAAATTCGAATTTAAGAGGTGGATTGCCATATATTTTAGCTAAAAAACAGTATGCTTCTTTCATTAATTTAGACTTCATATCAAATCTTTCTTCCTTATTCAAAGAAATTAAAGATAAAGCATCACTTGTTATTTTATCTTGTAATAATTCTAAAGCTAAAATTCCATCAAATTTAGGATTAGCATCATTATAATTTTTTTCTGGCACCATCCCATATTTATTTATAATTTGAAGTGCAAAATGAAAAGTACCAAAGTCACCTATATAGCGATTCACTTTATTTCTTATCATATTTATTGATAAATCATCAACACTTATAAATTCATTATATAAAGAATTTATTTTTTCTAATTTATCATAAAAAGCTATATAATGAGCGGATAAATCAATATCTTCTATTCCTCTACTTCGCATAACATCTTTTACAACTCTTAAAAAAGCAAAAATATTACACTCTATACTATTTCTTTGGTTATAAATCTTAACATCAGGAACTGTCACATTAAAATTAAAATCATAATCATTTAATTTTTGCTCATTAACACTAGCCCTTCTTAAACCTAAATTTTTTATTTTAGATTCTATAACTAAATTATCTTGATTACTTTCATAAAAATTTTTAAAACTTATTATATCATTTAATTCAATATCTTTTTTCATAACAACTCCATAAAAATTATTTTCATTTTTCTAAACTTCGAGCAAGTTTAGCTACACTGCGTGATACCCCATCATAATTATCTTGATTTTCTCTTTTAAATCTTTCAAATTCTGGACCCAATTTTAGACACTCTTTTTCATACATCATTATTTCTCTCATATCGCTTTGAACTGATGATGCAGGAAAATTATCAAACAACCACAAGGCATTATTGAATTTCCCATGAGTTTCCTCATAATGACTATTAAAAAAATCTCTTACGGACCATTTGAAATATAACCCATTACCTTGATACATTTTAATTGTTCTTTCATTATCATCTTTAACCCCTACAAAATTACTCGTTGAATCAAATAAATGCATCTGACCTTTTCTATCTAAAACTAAATTTAAAACATGATTACCATAGATTTTAAATAATTCATCATCTCCAGTATAAGCAATATCAAAAGTAATTCCATCTCTGGTTATAATTGTTTCAAAATCATATTTTCTCTCTAAATCATAATCATCTAAAAGACTATCTAAAACTTTTTGAATTTCTTGTGAGGGCATATCATAAGGTAAATTAATATTGACATTAATACGAGGCATATAAACAAATAGTTCCGAATTACCAAATCCTAAAAAATTATATAATGAAAATAAAAAATTAGCTATGTGACGACATACTGAACATCCATAAGGAACTAATAAACCTGCATTATCTAACCTAAAAAAAGTATTCTCTAATCTATCAGTTGATAATTTGTCTGAACCATTTAAAACTTGATTATTAGTTAAATAACCATTTTTTATCATATATTTTACTAAAACATTAATTCCTACTATATCATCTTTTAAACCTAGTTTAGTAAAAAATAAAGCTGCATTATTTATTATTTCATTATAAATTAACTCTATGTATTGCAACTCTTCATTAAGTTCCTTACCCATAATCCCCCAAAATTTATCTATACCCTAGATTTTATTGTTTTTACACATAATTCACACATACAAAACATTAAAATCTATTTTTATACTAAAAAATGGTGCTGAAAACTGGAATCGAACCAGCGACCTACGCATTACGAGTGCGTTGCTCTACCGACTGAGCTATTTCAGCAATCACCATAATTATAACAATATTATTTTAAAATTCCAAGACCAACATGCAATTTTTCTTTAGTAAGTAACTTTTCTTTAAGAGACTTTTGTAAAGAAGTATTCTCTGGAAGATTTTTATAATCTTTAATAAATGGCTTATTAAAAACAAAATTTAAAAAATCAGCTATATTTTCTTTTGTCTCTAACACTGTAAAATATTTTCTAAATTCTCTAATTCTACTATCAGGTTTTAAAATATCCTCTAGTTCAGGACTAAGAAGCCATGACTCAGTAATATATTTATAATCTTTACAAGTTAAATATTTTTTAACATATTTTTTAGCATTAGTAAAAGTATATTGAAGTTGTTCTTGATTAAAACTAGCATTTCTTGGTATATGAATAAAAATTACATTTTCATTATTATAAAAAATAGTTTTAAGTTCATATTCTAAAGTACCAACTTGTATAATATGCCCCTTAACAAATCTCGAGCCCCAAATCATTTGACTAAATCTTATTCCATCAATTCCTAAACGATTTTTATCTGAAGTACATGTAAGTTTAATATTTTCTTTATGACATTTAATTTGTTCTTCATCATACTTTTTATCTATCATTATTTTCTTATGAATATCATAACCCATAAGAAGACTCACAACCATCATCATATAAGAACCATTATTTTTAAACAAATAATCTCCACTTTTCCAACAAGGAATCATATATTTATCTTCTATCCTATATAAAATAAAATACCATAAATAAACTAAAAAATTAAGTTTAATATCTCGATTTAAAACATCAATTTCTTCTCTAAATCTTTTTTTAAATTGTTCATCAAACCCGTAAAAATTAAACATCTCTTTAAAATCTCTACAAAGCCAGTTTTTATCAAAATGACTTAAAGCTTCATTATAATATTTTGCCCACTCTTCTGGTACATATCCGACATTTATATATTGACACAAAGATATTATACTCTCACTATTCATTTAATCACCATTTAAAATTATAGCAAAAAAAGCACCTTTAATAAAGTGCTATTGCATCATTACCGACCGCAGTTTTTCTAAACTTTTCTTTTCATATCTAGACACCATTACTTGGGTCATATTAAGTTTTTTAGCAACCTCACATTGAGTTAAATCATCATAATATCTTGATTTAATAATTTCTTTTTCATTATCATTTAATATTTTAAAACTATCATCTAAATCCATAATTAAATCTATATTATTACTTCTCTTATCAGGAATAACTTCATGTAAATTACACTCATTAGCATCATCATCAATTGAAATCATTGCTTGAGCACTATTAACCGCATCATATACATCATTGACATCTAATTCTAAAAATAATGCTACTTCTTCATATGAAGGAACTCTTCCCATGCGTTGAGCTAATTCATATTTAGTTTTTAAAACCATTCGATATATTTTAAGTAAATTTTTACTTACTTTAATATTACGATTATGATTAACTAAACTATACATTTTCCCAAAAATATAAGTATAAGCATAAGTACTAAATTGAGTTCCTCCTGTATCTTTAAAATTTTTATAAGCATCAAGTAAACCAATAACCCCAACTTGAATTAAATCTTCTCTTTCATAATTGTAAAATTTACTTGCTATATTTTTAATAAGTCCCATATGAGACTCAATAAGTTCATTAGTTGTCATTATATATTTATTAACCTATTAGCTGCAAGTTCATTTGATGCAACTCTCATTTTAAGTCTTTTTATCTTTTCTCTTATTTCATCACTAACTTCACATAAGCAAATTTTACCTTTATTAGTTCTAATAGCACATTTCGCATTCAAAAGAGCATCCAAACCCGATTCATCAATAGCTTGAAGTTCGAATAAATTAAACACTAAATATTTAATCTTATGCTTTAATATTACAGGAACAATATAATTATTTATTTTATAACATACTTTTCTGTCTAAAGTTCCCTTTAGTCTAACATATAGAATTCCTTTTTCATATTCCATATCAACTTTTAACATATTTATCACCTGCTAATTTAATATAGAACAATTTATAATCAATTTAAACACGTTCGACAAAGGTTAGCAAAAGTTATCAAATTTTGCATTAAAATAATGTAAAATAAAAAAGCACTAAGTGCTTATTTAACAAATGGTACTAATGCCATAAATCTTGCATATTTAATTTGTTTAGCAATGTGTCTTTGATGTTTTGCACAAGCGCCAGTCATTCTTCTTGGCATAATCTTGCCTTTATCATTAATATATTTATTAATAATCATAACATCTTTATAATCTACGCTTTTTCCAGCACACATTTGACAAATTTTCTTTTTCTTACGATAAAATTCTGCCATTTTTATTTCCTCCTTTTTTTAGAATGGTAAATCATCATCACTTAAAGTAATTTCTTCACCAAAATCTTTAAACGGGTCTTCTGATATATCAGTAGTAGAAATAGGAGCAGCATCCATAGTAGGATAACTAGTGTTATCTTGAACTGGTGCACTACCACTATCACTCTTAGAACCTAGGAAGGTAATATTATCACACATAACTTCTGTAACATAACGTTTTGTTCCATCTTGAGCTGTATAATTTCTTGTTTGAATTCTTCCTTCGACAGCTATTTGGCTACCTTTACGACAATATTTAGCTAAATTCTCAGCTTGTCTTCTCCATACAACACAACTTATAAAATCTGTTTCTGGAGTATTCCCACTTTGTGGTGTAAAAGGTCTTGATACAGCTATAGAAAATGTTGCAACACTTAAATTAGATGGTGTTGTTCTAAGTTCTGGGTCTCTTGCTAACCTTCCGATTAAAATTACTTTATTCATATTTTACTCCTCATCTAATTTAATAATTAAATGTCTTAAAATTGTTTCATCAATCAACGCACGACGGTCAAATTCACTTACTATTTCTTTAGTAGCTTCTACTTTTAGTACATAGTAATATCCACTTAATTCTTTCTTAATTGGATATGCTAATTTTTTCTCGCCCATTTCTTTAGTTTCAACTATTTTTCCTTTACCATCAGTTATGATTTTCTTCATAGCTTCGATAGTCTTTTTTTGCTTTTCAGCTTCAATAGTTGTTTTTACAATGAACATAATTTCATAATTAGTCATTTTTCCACCTCCTTATGGTCTATAATAGGCTTTAAGAACTCACTTAAAGCAAGGAGTAATTTAATACTCATGAGTATTATATCTTATATTAATAGTTTTGTCTAGCCTAAATTACTCTTAAAATTATATGCTCTTATTAGTAAAAATAAGAAAAGAAAAAAGCACTAAGTGCCTAATCTATATTAATTATTTTTTTATGACTATTTTCATCTATTTTAGGAATAGTAACTAGTAAAGTACCATCTTTAAATTCAGCTTTAATATTTTCCTCATCAATTTCTCCTAAATAAAATGAACGAGATACCGAACCATAAAATCTTTCACGTTTTATATATTCTCTATTATTATTTTCTTCTTCACTTTTCTTTGAAGCACTTATTATAATAGTACCTTTATTACACTCAATATTTATTTCTTCTTTTGTATAACCAGGCATATCAATTTCTAAATTATAAATACCATCGCTTTGATAAATATCGCACTTCATTTTGCTATTTTCACCTTCTATTAAATCATCAAACACATCACTAAAATAAAATTTTCTTGGTAACATTTTTACCATCTTCCTTTCAACATCTTAAGTATACCACCATAATTAGCACTTGTCAACCGTAAGTGCTAAATGTGGTTTAAAAAAAATCTAAAGTAGCAACTTCAGATTATTTTTTTAATAAATCAACTATTTCTTTAGCCTTACCATACATCATAATTAAATTACAAATTTCTAAAACACTAGCTAAAATAATAAAGATACCCGCTACTTCAATAATATCCATCGTAGCAAGTGGATTAATCGCAGTAAATACACCAAATATTAATATTAATATACTTGTAACTAACAGAATTAGCCAGCCATCAAAACCACACTTCTTTAATCTTATCGCATTAATTGCTTTAAATATAGCCACTAAAGTTAAGTATATTCCTAAAATTATAGTCAAAATCTTTATTAATTTAAATGGATTAGTAATAATTATTATTCCTAATATAATTGCTAGTACCCCTAAAAAAATATTAAATTTAAATAATGGATTTGATTTTCTGATTAAAAACTCATAAATCTCAAAGACACCATATAAAAACAAATATATTCCCATAATAATTCCAGTTACATTCGCTACCATTAAAGGTTTTGAATACATAATTACCCCAATTAATAAAAATAAACCTTCTAAAACAATACTTCCTAATATTATTTTTCCAAAATCAAATGTTATCTTTTCTAAAAAACTTTTTCCTTTCATTTTCTGTATCCTCCTCTTGTATATTATACTAAAAATAAAAAGATTATTCAAGAGAGTATAACTAGACACAATAGTATATCTGTGGTATAATAAGTCCCAATTTAAAAAGAAAGGGGAATTAATATGCATATTAAAGAATTAACTTTAGCCGAATTTGATGCTTTTGGTAAAACTTGTCCGATAGGTTCTTATCACCAAACATCTAAAATAATTATGATTATGATTTAATTGGTTATGTTGATGAACTTGGTGTTATAAAAGCTGCAGCTTTAATCTTAATTAAAAATATCACTCTCACAACTAAATATGGATACTCCCCTAAAGGCTTCTTAATAGATTACTTTAATCTTGATTTATTAAAATCATTTACTAATGCCCTAAAAAAACATTATAATAAAAAATTAGCATTTATTAAACTTAATCCTGAAATTGCTATTGGCGAAATAAATAAAAAAACTAAAACAACTGATTACAATCATAACTTAATAATAAGAGATTATTTAAAGGAATGTGGCTGCTTAAAACTGAAAGATAATTTATATTTTGAATCTTTACTTCCTCGTTTTAATGCTATCATAAATTTAGAAGAATATGCTTTTGATAAATTAACTAAAAATACTAGAAACAAAATAAGAAAATCAGAAAATAAAGGCCTTATATTTGAAAAAGTAGACCGCTTACACTTAGATAAATTATATGAATTTATAAAAAGAAAAACTAATAACGATATTTATTATTATCAAAATTATTTTAATGCTTTTTCAATTAACAATGCATGTGATTTATTTTTAATAAAAATTGATTATCAAAAGTACTTATTATCAAGTAAAGCTTTATATGATAAAGAATTAGAAAATAATGCTCATCTATCTGAATTAATAATTAAAGATGCTAGTGATATTAATATTAACAATAAAATGAATTCAGATAAAGCTTTACTATCTTATAAAAATGATATTGAAATAGCTACTAAAAATATTCGCGATAATAAAGAAACATACATAGCCGGAGCTATTACAATAAAATATAATAACCGAATAAATATTATCTCAAGTGGTATAGATATTAACTACAAAAAATTTAATGCTAATTATTTTTTACATTATAAACTATTAGAATTTTATCAAAAAGATTATAAATTCCTTGATTTAAATGGTATGACTGGAGATTTTACTGATAATAATTTTTATAAAGGACTAAATGACTTTAAAATTGGATTTAATCCTCACATTTACGAATTTATTGGCGAATTTGATTTTATTATAAATGAAAAATCATATTATTATTTATACAAAAAAGGCCTTTTAGCCAAAGAATTTAATCACAACAAAAATAAAGAAAATTAATCTCTCAATTTTCTTTATTTTTATGATTTTTTCTTAATTTTTTCTACAGTCTTAACTTGTGGTTCTTTATAATATTCTTTTGTATTATTTTCCTTTAGAAGCTTACGTTTTAAAGCTTCCTTTCTAAGTTGTTCTTCTTGTGCTTTCTTAGGGTCTTTTTTATATTTAACACTCATTTCACTCGCTGTATTTTTAATTGTTGAAAGTTTAGTTATTCTTAAAATATCTTTACCTATAATTATTACAGCTGGGACTAAAATACATAATAACCATCCCGCTTTTGATGCTAAAAAGAATTGAACTCTTCCCAGTTGAGGAATCTTCATAATAACTTTTCCAATTATATTATTATATTTTGCACAAGCTTGGTCAGGAACCTGATTATAATCTCCTTTAGTTTGATAACAAACATTTCCATTTTCATCTTTAGTAATCCCTATTACTCTATGCGTAATTGTTGTTCCAGGAGTTAATAAACTTGTTGAAATAAATGTTATAACATCATTCACTTTTATATCATTAGGACTGTCTACTTTAGTATTAATAATAGTGTCGTAAACATTAATATTAGGTGTCATAGAAGGACTAATAATTGTATATATTGAAAATTTAGGTTCATATCCTGGACCTTTAGCTGCATAAGTTTTTGTTGCAATATAATAGTATAATAAAAATGCTGCTGCAATAAGCAAAATAACAAAAATCGCCCATGAAAAAACATTTCCTATTATACTAAATACTTTATTAATAGAAAAATTACTTTTGGTTTTCACAAAAGCCCCTCCTATTCTGTATTAATTATAACTAATTCCATTGTAAAAAACAAGCTTAATTCTTAATTTTACACATAGAAAAAGCTACTTTTTCAAGTAGCTATTTAACAGTTACTATAGATATTTCAACTTTTGACTTATATTGAACATTTATATCTCTATTTTGTTCTTCTCCAGTATCTACAAATCTAAATTTTAATTCAAATTTTGCAGTTTCTCCAGGAGCAATTACTAATTTTTGATAAATCGTATTATTACTTCTTACAGCTGGTGTTTCTTTTATTAAAGTTCTTCCATCTTTTACTAAACTATATTTAAAATCATCACTCTTAAATGTATTAACTACATCGATTAAATTAATATTATAAACTATAGTTCTGTTTGATTTATTAGTAATATCAAATTTTTGAGTATCGCTCCATCCTGGAATAATATTTTTAATATTAATATCTTTAGAATAACTTACAACTAAAGCACTATTTCCAGAAGTGTTTATATCTACACTACTATCGCCATTATCAACACTCGTAGGATTTTCTTTTTTATTTATTGTTACATTATAAGTTTTAATAGTTCCATCTTGAGCAACAGCTATTACAGAAACTCTTGTGCTAGTTCCTGATAGTCTAATACTGCCAGTACCACTAACTTTTGTTGTAGAACTTACAGCTTCTGCATTAATTTGAACAAAATTTGTATTTTTTCCAACTTCTACAGTATATTCAGTTTTATTAGCATCAAATTTAGGAGACAATACAGAATTCTCAACAGTCAATGACTTTAAATTAGCATTACTTCTACTAGGAGTTAAACATTTTTCATCACATTTGCCATCTCCATCTGTATCAAAACCAGCATCAGGAACACCATCGCCGTCTGTATCACAGTTTAAATCGCACTCTCCATCTTTATCAGTATCGCAATTTAAATCACATTTACCATCACCATTTGTATCACAGTTTAAATCACATTTATCATCATTGTTAGTATCACAATTTAAATCACATACACCGTCACCATTTGTATCACAGTTTAAATCACATTTATCATCATTATTAGTGTCACAATTTAAATCACATTTACCGTCACCATTTGTATCACAGTTTAAATTGCATTTGCCACTTCCGTCAGTATCGCAATTATAATCACATTTACCATCATTATTAGTATCGCAGTTTAAATCGCATTTGCCATCTCCATCTAAATCAATATTAATATCAGGTTTACCATCACCATTTGTATCACAGTTGTAATCGCACTTATCATCATTATTAGTATCACAGTTTAAATCACAAGTATTAGTATTATCTAAATCGATATTTTTATCAGGGCGTCCATCTCCATCTATATCACAATTGAAATCGCAAATATTATCACCATTAATATCTTTATTTACTAAATTAGTATCTGGCTTGCCATCTCCATCTGTATCGATATTAAAATGAGCTTTTCTGTCACCATTATAATCAATATTTAAATCGGGTTTGCCATCTCCATCTGTATCAATATTAATATCCGGAATATTATCACCATTAATATCAATATTTAAATCAGGAATATTATCATTATTAGTATCACAATTTAATGTACAACCATTACCTGTACTAGAATATGCAAAATACAATCCTAATAAGGTAACTAAAATTATTAAAATACACAAAATTATAATAATAATAGTTTTTTTTCTATCTTCATTTTTTTCCTTTTCTAATAAAGCATATTGTTCTTGTAAATTATTCTCTTCCATATAGAACACTCCCTACTATCAAAAAGTATATCATAACGAGCCATTATAAGCAATATTAAAAATCAAAATTTATAAAAAAAATACCTAAAAGGTATTTCTTAAAATTCCACTTTAAGTTCTGCATCCAAATTTTTATTTGCATTATGATTTTGGTCAGCATTAGTATTTTTAAATTCTACTTTTATATTATAGTTATAAACAGTAGGTGTTTCTGGACTCTTAGTATCAGTAAAAAGAACTATTTGCTCTCCAGCTAAAGCAGCTGTTATATCTTTGACATGTTGATTACCTTCATTATCAGTTAAAGTTACTACTAATTCTTGAGCATTCTTAACACAATTATTTGTTGAACTATAAGTATTATTATCATCTTGGCATACTTTAAAGGTATTATCATTTATAACTAATTTGATATTATAAGTAGCAGATTTTTGATTACTGGTAGGAGTAACTTTAACAGTAAAATCTTTACTATCACTTATTCCAGGATAACCATTTAATAAAGCTAATGTTGCTCCCGCATCGTACTCAACTTTTATTAATTCAGCAGTTCCTGCTGTAACATTTCCCGCTCCTTTATCATCAATTATAACTCCTGTCGTAAAATAAGCAAAAGAATAACCTCCAATAGCTACTATTGCTATTAATAAAAAAGCTATACTAATAATTTTTTCTGTAAAATGTAGTTTCAATTTATACGCCTCCATACTATAATTAAATATTATCAAATAATCTTCTTTTTTTCAAGTTAATTCCGCAAGTTTACAAATATTATCTCTAATTAAATTATAACACCTAAATTTTTTGTTTAATTAATTAAAAAAAAATCTATCATTTTGATAGATTAATTTATATATATACTTAAATTAATTAAGCAGCAGCAGCTACTGAATTAGCATCAGTAATACCAGTAATTTGTGCAGTTAAAGTTTTACCCATATCAGCACTTTGGTCAGCGTCTGATTCTTTGTAAGTAACAACTAAATAATAGTAAACTTCAACATTATTACCAGCTGCAATACTTGCAAAATTTGCATCGTCTAAAACTTTAATATCAGTCTTAGATTGACCAGCAGCAACAGTACCATTATCAATTCTAACAGCTTCAGTTAAATTAGTATTTGCAGCACATTTGTCATATGAATATTGAGTATCAGTTCCAACTTTAGTTGTTTTTAATTCACAACCTGTAACTAAGTCACCTTCAACTGGAGTTGTAGTTCTATAAAGAGCATATTCAACAGTTGTATTTTCAGAAGCTAATTGACTAGCATCTACAGTAGCAGTTACAGCATAACTAGCTTTAAAAGTCCCTTCTCCAGTTACTGTAGCAGTAACTTTAGCACCTGTAGCCATCATACCACCTGGATATTCTACTTTAGCAATATTTTGAGTAGTATCATTCATATTAAATCTAACTGTACCAATACTTGTTGCTGTTCCTGTGTTAACATTACCATTACCTGTACCTTGTGTAGAAGCAGTGAAGTATGCAAATGTAGCACCTACAACAGCTACTAATAAAGTGGCAACAGCTATTACTGTTAATAAAATAGTATTTTTCTTTTCCATTTCTTGTTCTCCTCCTTTACTATAAAAATCATAACAGATAATTTATTTTTATGCAAGTAATTTTGGCAATTTTATTACATAAATTTTTCTCTTTGTAACTTTTTAGTTAAAGATACTTTATTTTTCTCTTTATCAATATCTAAAACATAACACGTAATAATGTCTCCAACCCTTAATACTTCACTTGGATGTTTTATGTAATTATCACTAATCTCCGAAATATGAATTAAAGCATCATTTTTAAGACCAATATCAATAAAGGCACCGAAGTCTATAACATTTCTAACTGTTCCTTCAAGCTCCATCCCTACTTTTAAATCATCAATTGTTAAAATATCACTTTTTAAAATAGGTGATGCAATACTATCTCTTGGGTCTCGAAGAGGAGACATAAGTGATTTTACAATATCTGTAACAGTATATATATCGCTATTTACATCTTGAGCTAGAGCTTCTAAATCAATGTTTGCGAGTATAGTATTAATTTTATCACTCCCAATATCATTAACATCTAAATTATATTTAACCAAAATAGCTAAAGCAACACTATAACTTTCAGGATGAATTGCAGTTTTATCTAAAACATTATTGCCATCTGAAACTCTTAAGAAACCTATAGCCTGTTCATAAACCTTATCACTAAACACTTTAGCAAGTTCTTTTCTTTCTAAAATCTTACCAACTTTATTTTTATAATCTAATAATTTATCAATCATTTTTTTATTTAAACCAGAAATATAATTTAAAAGTTCTCTTGAAGCTGTATTAACATTTACCCCCACACTATTTACTGCCGTTGCAACAACAAATGTTAATTCCTCATCTAATTTTTTATTTTGAACATCATGCTGATACATTCCTACACCTATACTCCGAGGCTCAATTTTAACTAATTCACTTAATGGGTCTATAAGACGTCTTGCAATAGAAACTGCACTTCTCTCTTCAACATGTAAAGTAGGAAACTCAGTTTGAGCTAACTTACTTGCTGAATACACACTAGCTCCTGCTTCATTAACAATTATATAAGAAACACTTCTTTTTGCTTCTTTGATTACATTTGCTATAAATGCTTCACTTTCTCGGGAAGCAGTTCCATTACCAATAGCAATTATATCTATTTTATATTTATCTATTAAATTAAGAATTTTTTCTTTAGATTTTTCAATTTCATTTTTAGGCTCATGTGGATAAATAACATCAATATGTAATAATTCACCTGTATTACTTATAACTGCAAGTTTGCAACCAGTTCTAAAAGCAGGGTCAAAACCTAATACTGTTTTACTTTTAATAGGTGGTTGCATCAATAAATTTTTTAAGTTATTACTAAAATTTGCTATCGCTGAATCTTCAGCCATTTCTGATAACTCTGCTCTTATTTCTCTTTCTATTGAAGGCATAATAAGTCTTTTTAATGAATCTTTAATGCATTTTTCTAATATTATTGTAGTATCTTTATTATTTTTATGAATTAATTTACTCTTTAAATAATTTTCTAAATATTCTTCGTTATAAACAATAGAAACAGATAGAACATCTTCTTTTTCTCCTCTATTTATAGCAAGCACTCGATGAGGTTTAATATTTTTAATAGGTTCCATATAATCATAATAATTTTCATATAGTTTTTCATCATCAATAGCTTTTTTCTTTTTTGTACTTTTCAATACTCCAAACTTCATCGTATTAGCTCTAATATATTTCCTAAAACTTGCATTATCACTAATATTTTCTGCAACAATATAACTAGCTTGTAAAATAGCAAAATCAACATCTTTAACTTTATCGTTTATATATTTTTGTGCAACTTTATAAATATTCTCATTTTCTCTAAATATTTCTTTAGCAAGAGGTTCTAAACCTAAATTAATCGCTTCAGTCGCTTTTGTTTTTTTCTTTTCTTTAAATGGTCTATACAAATCTTCTACTTCTATTAATTTACTCGCTATCATTATATTATTTTTAAGTTCTTCTGTTAGTAATCCTTTTTCCTCTATTAAGCGAATAACATCTTCTTTTCTCTTTAATAAATTAACTTGATAAGTATATACTTCATTTATTTTACTTATATCGTTCTCATCTAAATTACCTGTCGCTTCTTTACGATATCTCGCAATAAATGGAATAGTCGCACCTTCACTTAATAATTTTAAAGTATTATTTACTTGAAATTCCTTTGTTCCCAATTCTAAACATATATTTTTTATTATTTCTTCGTTCATATCATTACTCCTAGCCTAATAAATATAACATAATAAATTAAATATATCTAGAATATATTATCGATTATTAAAAATAAATCGTGTTAAAAACCATTGCATTATCTTTTTTTATTCTATATAATATATAATAAATTTTTTAGGGGGATTTATGAAAATATATAGTGACGTCATCATCTATGAAATATTAAAACTTAACTTTTATCTAACAAATTCTTCAATTATTTGTATTTCTAGTTTAAAAAATGCTTTTTATGAAATCTTAGATATTATCGAAGTAAATGACAATGTTTCTTTATCTTTTAATTTTGAAAAAGAATTAAAAAAATTTTTAGATTTATATGATGAGTTTGTAACACACAATGGAGAAACATTATCTCTTGATGCTCCTTTAACAAATCTTTTAACTCAAATTATAAAATCTCATCATAATAAAATAAGTAGTTTAAACTATAAAGTTAGTGATTATGTTTTAAATCCTAAAATCTGTCATACTTTAGGACTTAGTATTCCTTTCGAAACATCGAAAAAATATCTTTTTCTAAATTCTTTAATTCTCCAAAGATATTTAAAAATTGGTGAAAAAGAATTCCATCACACTCCAATATCTAAAGAAGATTTTGAAGCTTTAGAAGATACTCTTATTAAATTCTACGCTTTATTTAATGATATAGAGAATAGTGATTTAATAAAACTTCGTATATGCTTTAACACTTTTAATGCAGAATTTTTATCACATAAAAACGAAGTATTTATAAATAGTCCTTGGAACACTATATTATTTTCCTATAACCCCACAAGGTATCAAAGTTTAAGATATGATAAAACTGAGCATTTAACTAATATTATAGAAGAAAGATTAGAAGATGAACAAGAAGAATTACTTGATTCATTTCTTGCTGATATAGACCCTAATGAAAAATTAGAAGACTTATCTTTATTTTTGACTTACTTTTTTCACTATTTAACTAAGTATTTAAAAAACAATCCCGACTGTATAGCTCGTGAAGCTTTAATTATTAAAAAATATCTTTTATTATCTACTCCCGAACTTAATCACTTAGAAAGATACTTCATTAAAAATCATACTCTTGAAGGTTTCGAACTACCGACAATTAGCGATTATGATATAACAGATACCAGCTTTGAAGAATTAAAAGATAAAGTTATGGAATGCACTATTAATTTAAATATTACTGATAAAGATGCTCTTAAATACCCACATCTTTATGCTAAAATTATAACATGTGTACTATTTATAAAAACTTATTTAACCTTATCTATAAACGAAAAAAGCAAAAAAGATATTATAGATTTATTAACTAACTCTATATCCTATAAAAATCCAGATTATAAAATTTCAACTTCTATAATATATTCTATAATTTTTAGTGATGGATTTAATTT
>CAPZYV010000006.1 GCA_948750805.1 uncultured Bacilli bacterium
AAAGTATAACAAAAAAAGACTATTTTTCCTAGTCTATTTTACTAAATATTAACAATTTGTCTTTGCATTTTAATCTATTATTTTAATTAAAGAGCCTGTATTTGTCTTATATAATCTTCGCCACTTATTTCTGGCTTTTTAATTCGTCCTCTTACTAAAGCATCTTCATTTTTAAATGATTGACTAGCACAATAAAATCCATCAAAATAAGTTTTAACATTTTCAGGTGTCGCTTTAAAAAATCCTTTAATACATAATTGCCTAAAAAATTCCATATCGTCAAAACTAGCTGGGCTTAAAAATGAATCTCGCAAGTGATAAATACGTTCAGGAATAAAATATGGTACTACCATAAATTGTTTAAAAGTTAAATCAACAATATAATCTAAAACATCATCTTGAAATACCCCAACACAACAATGAGGAACATTTAAAATACCCATATCACCAGTAAATAATTCTTTTGCTTGACAATTTTTTGGACTTAGTTTTTCAAAAACTAAATGCGATATAACTGAACACAACTGATAATAACTATCATTATATAAAGATGATATCATACCACTTTGGTAAGCATCTAAATTTATTTGTTCTCTTATATATTTTATGAAAGCCTCTAAAGAATTAGTCGGATAAAAATTTTCAGTGACATTACACTCATACACATTTTTCTTAAGTAAATGAACTGCACAAACAGATTGTAAATTTCTGCGTTCTAATTCTGATAATCCTTTTTCAGCTAAAAATAATTTAGTAAAATATAATCTAAGTTTTTCTCTTGCATCTTTATCTTCTTCGGATACATTTCTAATTAAATTTACTAATTCAATAATTTCTTTCATAACAAACCCCTTTAATTAGTTAAGTATAATATCATTTATTTTGATAATTGTCAAACAAATAAAAAAATAACCACTTTCGTGATTATTTTAAGTTAGCTATAATCTCATCTTTTTTCATAGTAGAATAACCTTTAACACCTTGTTCTTTAGCTATAGCTTTAAGTTCTGTTAAAGTCATTTTACTATAATCTTTTGTTTCTGATTTAACTTCTTCTTTAACTTCTACAACTTTTTTTGTAGACACTTCTTTTTTAGTTTCTGATACTTTTTTAACATTTTTGCCTTCTAAAGCAGCTTTACTTACTTTAACTAATTCAGTGAAAGCAGCTGCATCATTAATAGCCATTTCACTTAACATTTTACGGTTAATTTCAATACCAGCTTTAGCAAGTCCATTCATAAATTTAGAATAACTAATTTCATTTAAACGGCATGCTGCATTAATTCTTGTTATCCATAACTTTCTGAAGTTTCTTTTATTTACTTTACGGTCACGATAAGCATAAGCTCCACTATGGAAAACTTGTTCTTGTGCAGTTTTATATAATCTATGTTTGCTTCCAAAATAACCTTTAGCTTCTTTTAAAACTTTTCTTCTACGATTTTTAGAAACAGTTCCACCTTTAACTCTTGTCATATTTTAACCTCCTATTATTAGATAACAGATTTTAATCTGCTAGCTTCGCCCTTTCCAAGCGTACCTTTATTTCTTCTTTGACGTACTTGTTTAGAAGAATCTTTATTTGTTTTATGGTTACCATTACTCTTCTTATAAGTTAATGTTCCATTTTTTTTCTTTTTTAAAACTTTGCTACTTGCTTTATGAGTTTTTTGTTTACTATTTGCCATTTTTATTTCCTCCTACTTATTTTTTGGTGCGAGAATCATAAACATTTGTCTACCTTCAAGCTTTGGTTGTGCTTCAATAACAGCATTTTCTTCTAATGCCTCTGCAAATCTGATTAGTACATCTTTACCGAGTTCTGGTCTCGCCATTTGACGTCCCTTAAATCTTATAAAAGCTTTAATGCGATGACCTTTAATTAAATAATCTTTTGCATTTCTAACTCTTGTTTCAAAATCATGTACATCAATTGTAGTTGATAAACGATATTCTTTAACTTCTTTATTCGTTTCTCTTTGTTTTTTTTGTTGTTCTTTAAGTTTCTTTTGACGCTCATAACGATATTTATTATAATCCATAATTTTAGCGACAGCCATTTTACCATTTTCATTCATTAAAACTAAATCTAGGCCAGCATATCTTGCTAAAGTTAAAGCATCATCTAACTTCTTTTGACCCATTTGTTCTCCATTTGGACCAATAACCATCATTTCACTAACTCTAATTTGCTCATTAATCGGCAACTCTTTATTCACACTTGCGATATTTACGCACCTCCACAATATAAAAAGGTAGAATATTTATATTCCACCTTAAAAGACAATTTAATATTTCTATTTTATGGCCTTTTACCTATGAACTTTGCTCATCAGGTGGAATAATAATTCGCTTTCCTTCTTAAATTTCTTAATAATTATATTACTAATATATGCAATAGTCAAGTATTTTTAACTATTTATCCGTTTTTTCCTCTTTTTTATCGACATAGAAATTAGGTTTTAAAGCTCGTTCTAATCTAAGGCCTACTGCTTCTATATCTTCACCAACTACTTAATGAAAAAGACTTTCTCTTCACTATTATTTAAAATTAATAAATCTGGAATTTCAATTCTTCAAAAACTTTGACATAAAAACATATTTATGTCCCTTTTCATTTACAAGTATATTTTTAAACTAAATCCATTATTAAGTCAATACTTTAAATAATAAAAAAGAATAGCCTAAACTATTCTTAACTAAGTCTTTCTTTAACAAGTTTACTAACTAAAGACATATCAGCATTAGTAATTTTTGTATTTAATACTTTCATCACATTACCCATATCTCTCATACTTGTTGGCTTAAGTTCATTAAATACTTCGTCTATTACTTTTAAAACTTGTTCCTCACTCATTTCTTCTGGTAAATAAACGTTTAGTATTTCAATTTCTTTTTGTAAATTTTGAACTTCTTCTATCTTACCAAATTTCTCAAATTCCGCAATAGAATCTTTACGCATTTTAACTTGTTTTTTAATAACTGCTACAACTTCATCATCAGTTAAATCATGCATTTTATTAATTTTCTCTAATTGAAGAGCACTTTTTAACATTCTTATAACTGATAATTTAAATTTATCGCCACTTTTCATCGCGTCTTTTAAATCATTAGCAATTTTTTCGTTCATTAATATCCACCTTAATAATTATTTCTATGTTTTTTAGCGTTTCTCATTTGTTCTTTCTTTTCATTTCTTCTTTTAACGCCTGGTTTTTCATAATGTTTTCTCTTTTTTAATTCAGAAGGGACACCACTACGTGCAACTTTAGCTTTAAATTTCTTTAAGGCACCATCAACGTCTCCAGCTTTTACAACCACTTTAGTCATTACAAATCCCTCCCTTCATTTGTACGTAGCTATAGTATAACACCATTATTTTTCAATATCAAGTAATTTAATTATTTTTTATTCTGTATTTTCCTGATTTATATTAGTGTCTTGTTTAATTTCTAACTTATAATTTTTAAGTTCTTCTTTAATATCATTTTTTAAAGATACTAAAAAAGTTTTCTTATAATTATTCACTATAAGCGTTGTCATCATCATTAAAATAAAAATGAGAAAAAAAGAATAAACTATATAAATTGAAGCAAATCCACGTTTTTTCATATATCATCACTATTTAATTATAACAAAAAAGGGTTTAAATTTAAACCCTCTTTTTCTAACAGTAATTTTTTCCAGAAATTCTTCTAAAAGAAGTTCCAATCATTCTACCAACATCAATAGCTATAGAAATTAATCGAGCTAAAGAGTTGAGAAATGTTGCATTAATCGCGCCACCATTAATTTTAATTAATTCATTATTTTCTATTTTCATATTAATTACACTTATTTGGATTAACAAATCCATATATTATGGAAGCAATAAATATTGCTCCTAATATAAATCCTCCAAATAAATATTTTGATATGCCGCCATTAATTTTTAATAATTCATCATTTTTTAAACTATCCATTATCTTCTTCCTTTCTTTCCAAAAAATGTTACTGTTACTAAAAAGTTAATCATACTTACTAGAATGGTATTTAATAATGCCCCACCGCCTGTACAATTTACTAATTCATTTCTACTAATCTTTTCCATAAATACTTCCTTCCTTAAAACATTTTTGTTTTTATTTTGTTTATTAATCTTTGTTTATTGTAATAAAAATTTATTGATATAATCTCTTTATCTTCAAAATCATCAATAAGAAAATGAAGTTCATAATAACTAATAAAGTTATCTTCATCAACTTTTAAATCTTTATTAACAAGTTTATAATCTATTTCTTTATTATTAAAATAAATTATATCATAATTAATGTTACTAGGAATCATAGTTACTAAAAAGCATTTATCATTACAAGTAACATAGCCTTTTGTTTGATAGTTGTCATAAACTTTTAATTTTAGACTCATTATTACTAACCCTATTAAAACTAATAAAATAAGCATAATTATAACTAATAAATTTTTAGGCTTAATTCTTAAAAAAGCCTCTTTATTATTAAATATTTCGAGCATTCATTTCACCTAAATCAATAATTTTTTTAAAAACATTTTTAACATTTTTATGGGTTACATAAATTAAAGTTTTTTCTTTATAATATTTAAATATATTATTTAAAATTTCCTTTTCCATGGTTTCATTTACCTCACTTAAAGCTTCATCTAATATTAATAATTTAGCAGGTTTTAGTAAACCTCTTGCTAAAATTATTCTTTGTTTTTCACCACCACTCAAATTATTTATTGAAGCATTTATTATTGCATCATAACGATTTTTCTTTTTACAAACTATTTCTTCTAATTTGCATATTTGAGCGACTTTTAAAAAATCTTCTTCTTTAACATCTCTAAAGCAGATAATATTATCACGAATAGAACCTGTAAATAATTTTTCATTTTGGCCTACATATAATAAATCATTGCGAATCGCACTTAAACTATAGTCTTTCTCACTCGTAAGGAAAAACTTAATATCTCCAAAATAATTAGATAAGTAGCGACATATTAACTTACAAATAGTACTTTTACCACTTCCACTCGGTCCTACTAACAAGACTTTATCTTGATTTTCAATATTTAAATTTACTTTTTCTAAGGTATAATTAAACTTATTATATGAATAACTAACATTATGGAAATTAATTTTAGGAATATCTATAGCCTTTAATCCCGATTCATTTTTATTTTCTAAATCAACATTAATAAATTCACTTAATTTATTAAAAGATGCTTTTAAATAATTATATTTAGGAAGTAAATCTACTATTCCTTTTACTGGTTCAAACAAATATAAAATTAAGCTATTAAAAGTTACCAGATTAATTAAATTTAGTTCTTTAGTATATACTAAATAAACTCCTAAAGTTGTAATGATAAATAAACCAATTTCGTAAATAAAATCTTTAATTAATGATATATTACTCATAAATTTTTGTAATTTAAAATTGCTTTTAAACATAAGAATAAGTTTATTTTCTAACTTATAAAGGAACTTATCTACTAAATTTAAATTTTTAATACTGGTATTCATTTCAATATTTTCTACTAATACAGAATTAAAATTCGTAGTAGTTTCAATATTTTCTTTAATTTTGTAATACATAAGCTTATTAAATATTAAAGATAGTACTAAATAAACAATAACTACTAAACAAAGAATTAAAAATAATTTACTGTTTATAAAATACAATACAACTATCGTACCTATAATCAAAATCGAATTTAAAATGACATTCGTAAATATATCTGCAAGCAAACTCTTCACTTCCGCTAGCTCATCTATTCTAGATGTTATTTCACCAGTAGTGCGATTTTGAATATAGCTTAAGGGAAGATTAAATATATGATATAAAAAATTAGTAAATATTTTAGTATCAAGATTTTTATTTAAGTAATTTAAATAATAATTTTTCATATAGTTCATAATTACTTTAAAAAGAAAAACTAAAAAGAATAATAAAATCATAAATTTTAAGAATTTTATATCCGTACCATTATCGATGCTTGATATAGCTATTTGAAAGTAAAAATTTCCTAAAATAGCTAAAGCCATTAAAATTAAATTAACTATAAGTATTGTTATTAACAGGGTTTTGTTATCATTAAGAAGATTTATAAATATTGAGGTAATAGTTATTTCTTTATTTAATTTTAAAATATTATTTGTTGGTGTAAATAATATCAACACATTATCCCAAATAGCTAAAAATTCTTTTAATTTAAGTTTTACCTTACCTTTTGCAGGGTCCATTAGCCATACATAATCTTTATTAATCTTATAAATAACTACAAAATGTTGTAAGCCATTTGAAAGATTTAAATGTGCTATTGCTGGTAAATATATATTTTTATCAAAAATATCTTTTACTTTAACACCTATTGCATCAAATCCATAAGAATTAGCCGCATTAATTATGTGATAAGCGGTAGTTCCATTGACTCCAGTATAAGTATCTTCTCTAATTTTTTCTAGTGGCACATATCCTTTATAGTATTTTATAATACACGATAAAGAACACGCTCCACAATCTTTTAAGTCTCGCTGTTTTACTTCTTCAATTTTTATCATTATTTTTTCCTCCCTTCACTACTACTTATAGCCTATTTTTTAGCAATTTCCTTTTTTTTTAAAGATTTTAGGTACATTTTTAAAAATGAGTGACACCATTCGACAAATTATTAAAAATTTTAGTGTATACTAGCAACCTTAAGAAAGGAGGTATATTATGCAAAATGGTTTATTAATAGCTACTCTGCGATTAAATAAAAATTTAACCCAAAAAGATATCGCAAATTATTTAAAAATAAGTCTTCCTGCTTATAAGTTATATGAATTAAATTTAAGAGCAATGAAATTAGAAAAGATTAATATGTTAAGTAATTTATTTAATATTTCTTTAAATAGTTTATTAAATGTGAGCAAAACTCTTTATAGTCATAATGAAAATCAAAATATAGATTATAACTATTTGGGATTTAGCTTAACTTTTATTCGTAAAAGAAATAAACTTTCTCAAAAAGATATTTCGACAATGTTTAATATAAGTATACCTACTATATCTAAATACGAAAAAAAACCGGAAACTGTTCCGATTACTTATCTTTATCAGTTTGCTAAAAAATTTAATATTTCTATAGATTATATTTGTGGTAAAACATTAAATAAAGAGTTTTTTTAAAATAGAGAGTATTTAAAAATTGCTTTTAAATTAACTTCCATCATAATGTTCCCTTCTTAAAACCCTCTTAATAAAGAATAATAAATAAAAACAAGCATTATACCTAACACTCAAGTTAGTTCATAAAATGAAAAAGCGTTCAACGTAATTCAACATACTCTTTTATATCCATAAAAAAACCGTTTCTAAACGAAACAATTTTTTAATCTAATCTTTTAATACTTCTTTAAGTAGTACTTCATCATCTTTAAATAAATCATATTTTTTAACAATAAATCTAAATATAACTTTCATAAGAGCAATACAAGGAGTTGCTATAATCATACCTAGAATACCAAAATAATAACCAAATACTAATAAACCGACAATAATTGTTACAGGATGCAATTGAGTAGTTTTACTCATTATGACTGGTTGTAATATATAATTTTCGACAAGCTGAACAATTATACATACTATTAGTACAGCTATACCAGTAATTGAGCCTTGCGAAAAACCGACAATAACAGCAGCAGCACCTCCAATATAAGGACCAATATAAGGGATTAAGTCTGTTAAACCGCAAAAAAGTCCAAATAATAAAGCAGCGTTAAGACCAATAACAGCAAAACCAATAGTATCACATACAAATACCATTAATGCTACTAAAAGTGTTCCACTAATAGTTTTTCTTACTTCTTTACCAATATCAGTAAGCAATATCTCAATTTCATATTTATTTTTATTTGGAACTAGTTTTAAGAAATGTTTAGAAATCGCATCAAAATCAAATAACATATAAAGACCTACAACTAAACTTATTAGAATTGTTCCTAAACCTGAAACTAGATTTCCTAAAATACCAATGATAGAATTTGGTAAAGCATTAGTAAAATTAACTAAATATTCACCTATTCCATTAAAAATATTTTCTTTAAAATTAGTTAAATCAATACCACTAACAGAAACTTGATTAACAAAATCATCAGCAAAACCTTTAAATTTATCCAATATTGCTGGTAAAGTAGTAATTAAATCATTAATTTGGGTATAAAGAGTTGGAATAAGTAATCTTAAAAATATATAAATAAATAGTAGAAAAACAGTATAAACAATTAAACTACCTACTATTCTTGGAATACCTTTTTGATACATTTTCTTTACAATTGGATTTAATAACCATGCTATAACGAAACCAATAAATAAAGGTGATAATACTTTTAAGAAAGTAAATAAAAGTGACCAAACATTTAAATTTTTAAGTATCACAGTACCACACAAAACAATTGCTACTATCATTACGATGTACAATAATTTTAAAATCTTTTTAGTTAAAGATACAACTTCATTAACCTCTTTACTATCAATTTCCTTATCTATTTTTTTCATGTTAAAACCTCATTAGTTCTGCTTCTTTTTCCTTAAATACATCATCTATTTTTTTATTATATGTATTAACAAGCTCTTGTATGCTATTAAGTTCACTTTTTTCTTCATCTTCAGGCATTTCTAATTTTTTAATTTCATTATTAGCATCTTGTCTAATATTTCGTAAAGCTACTCTAGCTTCCTCACAAATACTTTTAGCTTGTTTAACATAATCGCGTCTTTTTTCTTCAGTAAGTTCTGGAACCGTAAGAATTATAACTTCACCATTATTTACTGGAGTAATGCCTAAATTAGCTTCGTTAATAGCTCTTTCAATTTCTTTTAAAGCACTTTTATCAAAAGGTTTAATCATTAAGCTTCGAGCTTCAGGTACGGTAATATTAGCTAGTGATTGTACAGGAGTAGGTACTCCATAATAATTAGCATTTATACCATTTAACATAGCTGGGTTAGCTCTGCCTGCCCGAATATTTAATAATCTACTTTCTAAGCTTTCAATTGTTTTCATCATTTTTAATTCTGTATCCATATTATTCCTCCTTAATTAAATATTATAACATCATTATAATTTAATTCTAACTATTTTACAATAAATTTATTATCTTTGAATTTTTAAATTTATTATTCTTCTTTTAAGAAATCTTGAAACATTAATTTAAATTTATTTTTCTTTAAAGACTTTAGATTAGTATTCCAATATTCATCAGGTAATTTATTACCTTTATTTAAAGATGTTTCATCATCAAACTGTATAATCTTACCATTTTTCACTATAACTAGAGATGGTGCATAAATATTTTCTGTACCATCATCTAATACAGTAATATAATTATTTAATTTAAGAACAATGCCTTGATAAGTAGCATTTTGAGTTTTACGGTCATTATAAAAATCATAATATAATATTTCTTTAATGCCACTTTCTTTAGCAGCTTCATTTAAAATATTGGCATAATAACCACTCCAATTATTAGAGGCATATCCCATAAATATTATTGCTGTTCCTGTTTTTAAATTGGAATATACTTCTTGAGCATTAACATATCTAAATATGTTATTTTTATCAACATTTTGATATTCTTGGTCAAATTTTTCATTATCTAAACTTTTTTTCTTGCTAAAATCTTTGGTACCAATAAAAATAAAAGCACAAATAATGATAACAAATAATAACCCTTTTATTATATATACTAATTTTTTATTCATAATTTCACCACTAATAATAGTATAACATTTCTATTTAAATAAATTAAGAAAAACCACCCTTTTGTGTTAAGTAGATGTCTAAATAACTATTTTAAACCTCTATTATCAAAGAAAAAATTTTCAAGACCTTCTACTTCTAGATTACTAGGATTGCTATTAAATAATAATGCAGCATCACTATCTTTGATTTCATTTTTTATAATAGTTAAAGTACCCTTATTAATAGTTATAAAATACAAAGTAAATGTTTTATGTTCTTTTTTTAAAATATAACCTTGAGTAATAAGTCCTGTTATAGTTACTCTATCTTCAATTAAAGAACTTAAATCATCGAATAAAATACGAGACACGACTACAGTTCCATATCCTATCTGGGTTAACAAATTATTTTTAATATATGAGATAGCATTATTATTTTCTATATTTTCAAAATAATTTAAATCAAATGGTGAAGAAAATTCTAAATAGTCTCGAGGGTTATTTAGTTTATTAGCCATTTCCATTAAATAACTTGTTAAGTTCGCATTTAATTCTTTTTTATAATCTTTATAATTTACTCTAAAGAATCGAGCTAAATTAAAAGGAATTGCAAATTGAGCAGCAAATATCATATCTTTTTCTCTTTCAATATCTGGTATTTCTTTAGTAGTTTCTTTATATTCACTATCAAAATATCTTATATCACAATCAAATAAATCATAACAACCATTATTCTCTTTTACAATAACAGTTTCTATTCTTGTCATAAATCTATTTTTAATAGCATTTATAATTAACATCTTGTCATCAATAAGAACTTTTATTTCAAAGTGATATACATTATTTTTAAACTTAATAGTAAATAAAACAGTTTTTACGCCATAAATCATATAACCCATTAAAACATCATCATTTCGTACTAAAAATTGATTATCATTTTTTAAAGGTTCATCTAATTTTTGAAATAAATCTGGTCTTAAAAAAATTTTTCCAATAAAAAAACTTTTTTCATTGCTATTTTCATATAAAGATTCCCAAAATTGTTTTAAAAATTTATCAGTATTTAATTCTGGTGGTAATATATCATAAAGTTTTTTTAGTAATTCTATTACTTTCATTTTATCATCTCTTATATTTTGAATTTAAGGTTTAAAATTTAAAGGTTCTGGAACTATAAATTGTCTTAAAGATTCTGGGATTAAATTTATAGGTACTCTGATATCTTTAATTTTAGAAAACATTTCTTTCATTTTATCATATCCCATTTTTTGCCCTGCATCTTGTATACCTAAAGGTTCTAAATCATTATTAAAAAATAAATGTTCATATAGTCTTTGGTCATATGTTCTAAAAGCTAAAACATTTCCGCCATCACTTAAATGAATACTTAAAAAAGAATAACCATCATGGTATTTAACTCGATATGTTATATTACTAGGAGCATTTAAAATTTGAGCATTTTCCACGTAAAAATCTATTAATTTACCAATATCTCCCCTATATTTTAAACAGCTAAACAGCGCTTCAAATTTATCTTTAGACCCCGATTTAACTTCGCCAAAGTTTTCTATCAAATAATTTTCTTTAAAATATAAAAGAGCCTCTTCTTTATTTAAAACAGTATTATTATCTAAATCAATTATGAGATAATTTAAAACTCTTTCTTTAATAACTAAGAACTTTTTTCCTTTAATGTTAACAGCTTTTAACTTAATAATGCTAGAATCATCAAAATATTCAACATTCTCTTCTAATATTTTATGGGCTTTTCGCCAAACATTTATTACATTTTTTAAAGATTTCATTAAATCTTCTAATCTAATTCCAGTAGAATCTTTAAAATATTCAGAAAATAAATTGTCTCTAAGTTCCTTAATTAGTTCATTCATAATATCACTTCTTAAAAAGATATATTACCATAGCATTAATAATAGAGCAAGAAAAAACTAACCACTAAGGTTAGCTATTCTTAATTTGATTCATTACTTCTTCAGCAAAGTTTTCTTGTCTCTTTTCAATTCCTTCGCCTACTTCGAATCTTACCATACTTTTAATCTCGCCTTTATTATTTTTAACATAATCAGCGACAGTTATATTGCCATCTTTAATAAATGCTTGGTCAGCAAGACAAAGTTCTTTAAAGTGTTTTTTAACTCTTCCTTCAACCATTTTAGCAGCAATATCTTCAGGTTTCCCTTCACCCATTGCAATTTCTTTTTGAATTGCACGTTCTTTTTCGATTTCCTCTGCTAGAATATCTGATTCAAAAACATAAATAGGTTTCATAGCAGCTGATTGCATTGCAACATCTTTAGCAACATCAACATTTGCTCCTTTAAGAACAGTTAAAACTGCAATTCTCCCCCCCATATGTAAATATGAACCAAATACTTCATCATCATTTTTCTCTACAACTGCAATTCTTCTTAAAGTTAACTTTTCACCAATTCTTGCAGTTTTAGCAATTACTAAATCACGAATTGTACCTTCATCACTTTTAAGTTCTAAAGCTTCTTCTAAAGAACTCACTTGACTATTTAAAATAGTGTTTCCTATAGTATCTATCATATCAGTAAATTCACTATTTTTACTAACAAAGTCAGTTTCACTATTAACTTCTAATATAACTGCACGATTACCATTAATATAAATATTGGCTAATCCTTCAGCGGCAATTCTTGCTTCTTTTTTAGCACTTTTAGCAATACCTTTTTCACGTAGCCAATCAACAGCTGCATTCATATCACCATTAGTTTCCGCTAAAGCCTTTTTACAATCCATCATACCTGCGCCTGTTTTTTCACGAAGGTCTTTTACCATACTGGCAGTAACTTCCATAATATCCTCCTTATATTTTTATTATTTTAAATTACTAATTAATTCATCTTTTTTCATGGCACTATAACCTTTAATGCCTTGTTCTTTAGCTATACTTTTAAGTTCTGTAAGAGTCATAGCACTATAATCTTTAACTTCAGCTTTAGTTTCAACTTTTGCTTCTTCTTTTTTTACTTCTGTTTTAGATTCTTCTTTGACTTCTTTTTTGTCTTCAGTTTTAACTAATTCATCCATAGTTTTAACTTCATCTTTAGCTTTTTTATCTTCTTCAGTTACATAATCAACCATTTCAAGATTACGAGCTTCGCAAATAGCATTAGCTAAAACCCCTAAGATAACTTTAACACTACGAACGGCATCATCATTACCAGGAATAACATAATCAACATCATCTGGGTCACAATTAGTATCAACAATACCAATTACAGGAATCTTAAGTTTTCTTGCTTCACGAATAGCATTAATTTCTTTTTTAGGGTCAACAATAATTAATGCATTTGGAAGTTTATCCATTACACGAATACCAGATAAAATTTTATTTAATTTTTCATATTCTTTTTTAAGACCAATTACTTCTTTTTTAGGTAGTACTTCAAATCTACCGTCTTTCTCCATAGCTTCGATTTCTTCTAATCTCTTAACTCTTCTTCTAATAGTTCTGAAATTAGTTAAAGTTCCACCTAACCATCTTTCAGTAACATAATAAGAATTACTACGAAGTGCTTCTTCAACAGCTACTTCTTGAGCTTGTTTTTTAGTACCTACAAATAAGAAAGTACCACCATTTTTAGCAATCTCATTAACTGCAGCATAAGCTTCTTCTAATTTTTTTGTAGTTTTTTCAAGGTCGATAATATAAATATCTTCTCTTGTTCCAAAAATGTACTCTTTCATTTTTGGATTCCATCTTTTTGTTTGATGTCCAAAATGAACACCTGCTTCTAATAAATAACTCATAGAAACAACGGCCATAAATCATCCATCCTTTCGTTTTTACCTCTTAATACCTTCAACCATTTTACTCCACCACTCTTCGCGGCACTAGGAATAAAACTAAATATTAATGTGTATTTGCAATTTATTTGCCGAAATTATTGTACTATAAATTATATGAAAAAACAAGCATATTTTGCCTGTTTCAAAAATAAAAATTGATTCCATTCATCATTTTATAACGAGTTTCTTCACTAAAACTATTTTCATATATATCTAAAAAACCAGTAATAAACATAGCTTCCTCTTTTTCTTTTTCTGTTCCAGTTCTAACTTGCCACCCTAAATTTTTATAACAATCAAAATTTCTTTTGGATAAATTACTTTTACAAAATTCTTTTCTAATTAATCTAATACCATCTTTATAATTCTTTTTTAATGTTTTAAAAGCTTTATCAGGATTTTTAAAAACAGCTATACCACCATTTGTTGCACCAATTGCAAAATCTTCACTTCTATCTAAAAAATAATCAACGTTTACTTTTCCTATACTATTACCTTTTCCAGGGGTATACTCACTTACATATTTTAAATTTTTAGCATACTTTGGAGTTATTAAATAAAAAAATATAATAATTAAAAATAGTATTATGGTTATAACAACAAAACTTATGATTAAATTCTTCTTTTTCTCTTTCATTTATAAACCTTTTAAATAAATCACTTATATAATCTAATAACTTGATATTCATAATGTTCATTAGTTTCTAAAAGTCCTACTGAAATACCTTTTCCGTTATTAGCAGACTTTTTAGAAGAAGACTTTTCTTTTGCTTCTTTTATTAAATTTTCAATCTCTGAGTCAGTAATTTTTTCATTATTTGCTTTAATTAAAAGTTTTACATATTTTAAAGCTAAATCTTCATTATACTTATCTTTGTCAAAATAAAGAGCACTCATATCGAGAATATCATTTTCTTTATTCCCTGAAAATTCTACTGGTTTTAAATAATAAGAAATATTATCAGTTAAAGCAAACCAATACATATTATTTTCTATAACCATATAATCATCACTTGCTGGAGTATTTAATCCTCCATCCATTATTTCAGCATTAAATTTTGCTATAATAGTATTAACTGTTTCCTTTTCAACCCATCCATATTTTTCTTGTGTTTCTTGTAAATTTTTTTCTGCATTTTCCACTTCATCTTCTCCACAACCAGTAATTCCTAAAACCATAACCCCACACAATAAAATAGCTAATAATGTTTTTTTCATAACAAATCCTCCATTTCCACAAATTACTATTCACATATATTATAACATTTTCTATTAATTTATTTAAGAGAAATCATAACAAATACCCAAAATTTTTCCGACCTTTTGTCAAAATCATTAGTACTTAATGATTAATATAGTTTATATTTTTAGACAATCGATTATTAGTAGAATTACTTTTTTAGCACAAGATTTAAAACATCAGCTCTACTTGCTTGATAAAATCTTTCTCCTTTACTCTCCAAATTTTCTAGCATTCTTCTAAAAGTAGCTCGTTCAAAAAAGCGTTCATCAAAATAAACTTTATCTTGTAAAATTAAGGGTAACGAATCTAATGATTTACTATTTAATGATAAATCATACCCATAGAGTAAAGATATAACTATTGACCAAAAAGAATTAATTATCCAGTACATATCACCATATGCAATATCCTCTTTAAATATCATGCCATCTCTATCCAAAAGTATTGGTTTGCCATCACTTAAAATAATATTGCCTAAGTGAAAATCCATATATGCAAAACCACTATTAAATAAATTTAAATATATTTCATCTAGCCTATCCAATATTGCAAGCTTTTCTTCAAAAGTAAGTTTTTCTAAAACTGAGTATAAAGGGCTACCCGCAATTTTAGGCATGGAATAACCGAAAAATTGATTGTTCATATCATATAAAGTATCATTTATAGAAACTATACCACTTAAATTATAATTTAAGCTCTCTATAATTATCTTTTCTCTAATATATCTTAATGATTCTTTTAAAATTTTAAATATTTCATTGTTAAAAACATATATAATACTTTCTCTATTTATACTATCATGTCTTAATTTTGGATAAGCTTCAATCACACTTATATCTACAATTTTTTTCATACATAGCCCTCAAAGTAAAAAATATTATATCACAAATTAAAAATATGGTAAAATATAAATGTGATTTAAATGAAAAAAATTCTTATTAAATTAATTAAAATTTATCAAACACTTCCCTTACATACTCATAGTGCTTGTAGGTTTTATCCTAGCTGTAGTAATTATGCCATTGAAGCTTTAAATACCCATGGAACTTTTAAAGGATTAATTTTAACTATTAAAAGGATTTTAAGATGTAATCCCTTCAATAAAAAAAGTGGTATTGATTTAGTACCACCCAAAAAATAATTTTACATTAAAGGGGCAAATAGTCTTAATATTGCTTGCCATATTGCTTTAAAAAACTTCGGAGTAGCTTCACGCTCAGTTGCTAAATGACTTTTATTAATAGTCTCGACTACATCATTTTTTATGTCTTCTATTACTTTTGCATTCTCTAAATATAAACCACACTCAAAATGAAGATATAAACTACGATAATCTAAATTAATAGTTCCAACGGTTGCAATATTGTCATCACTAACAAAAACTTTAGCATGCACAAATCCTGGTTCGTATTTATATATTTTTACGCCACCTTTTATTAACATATCCAGATAAGATTCCGTTAAAGTATAAACAATTTTTTTATCAGGAATTCCAGGTATTACTATTCTTACATCAACGCCTCTTTTAGCCGCTAATATTAAACTATTAATCATATCGGTATCAATGATTAAATAAGGGGTAAAAATATAAACATAATTTTTAGCTTGATTAATAATATTTAAATAAATATCTTCACCCGTTCTCTCTTCATCTAAAGGTGTATCTCCATAAGGAACTACAAAACTACCATTATTTTCTTTATCTTTAAAATCATATTTAAACTTTGTATAATCTTCATCTTCGTTTTTAAAAGCATTCCATAAAGTTAAAAACATTACCGTATAATTCCATACTGCATCACCAATTACTTTAATTCCATTATCTTTCCAATGACCATAAGGACTATTAATATTGATATATTCATCAGCTATATTTATACCGCCAGAAAATGCTGTTTTACCATCAATTACTAAGATTTTTCGATGGTCTCTATTATTCATAATCACCCCTGAAATAGGTCCTAATTTATTAAATATAACACACTTTATGCCTAGTTCTTCTAACCGTTTATTATATGACTTATCAAGAGTAGCAATACACCCCGCATCATCATACATAATTCTCACTTCAACGCCTTCATTTATTTTTCTTTTCAAGATATCTAATATTGTTTGCCACATTACACCATTATTAATGATAAAATATTCCATAAAAATAAATGATTTTGCTTTTTCAAGCTCCTTAATCATCTCACTAAATGCTATTTCACCTAAAGGATAATATATAACATCGCTATTATTACTTATCGGAAATTTCGTATAATTATGAATATAACTTAAAGTACTACCACGATTTACTTTGGCTGATAAATTACAATTTAAATATTTCTTACTCTCCCCTTCCAATCTTTTGATATTTTTTAAAACTATACTATTATTTTTATTTTGCGTTACAATGAAACACATTAAAGTACCAACTATCGGAAATATTAAAATTAAAACAATTACTGGCAAGGTAACAGAATAGTTAACACTATATTTTATTAAGTAGACAATTAAGATAATTTGAAATAAGCTAAAAATTATACTTACTAACCATAACTTATCAATTAAAAACATATAAAATAATAAATATATAACTAATTGACTTATAATACCTATTCCCACTATTAAACCTCTTTTAATTGCTTCTTTCATAAAATTACTCCCAATCTTATTTAATTATAACATAAAGAAGATAATAAAAAAATGATATTTATATATCATCAATTTTGCCTTTTACTTCATTAATATAATTTTTATTCCTGATAAAGCCCTAAATTATAAGCTTTGGTATTATACTTTTTTAAGTAAAGTTCTACATAACCAATATTAACACTTTTCATATCTTCAATAAGTATATTATGTTTTTTTAAAATATCTATTAAATAATTTTTATAATAAACTTTTTCTTCATGAGTTATGGTATCTTTATCAATATCATATTCAATTTCTAAAAAATTACCCAGATTTTCAACTTCATCAATGACCATTATTACATTATCTTCTAATTGATAAGAATATCTTTTCTTTTTTAGATTAGCCAACACTTCAAATTTATTTTTTATATCTGAAATGTTATCTAACTTAGTATTAGTTCCTAATTTTTTTAAAACATTATTTATTTCTGGAACACTTTTATCTTTTAATTCATAATTAGTTTCCTTACAATATAAATGTTCTAAATTATTAGCATTTAATTTAAAATCTAATGACTTATTATTTCTAACTCTTAAGAAATTACCCTTTTTTAAAAATGTATAATCTTTAGTATCATAATAAATATCTTCAACAATTTTTTCGCTTGTTGGTTCTAAATTCATTTTTAATTTATTTTTTAATTCATATTTTAATTCCAGTTCAATCATTATCTAATTCTCCTATAATAAAAATCTACCAGCTTAGCTGGTAGTTTTACTTTGCCCTCTAAGGGCTTCTTACTGGCAGCGCTAGATTGCGCTCCGAAAGGTTCATCGCTTGCACTACGTTCACTACTCGCTATTACTTAAATAGCTTAAATTGTTTTACTTTCTTTCCAGTAAATGGATCTACGTACTCTTTGCTACTCATATCATCTGCTAACTTATCCTCTTTTAATTGATTTGCTATATATTCCTGTATTGCTTTTGTATTTTTTCCTACTGTGTCTACATAGTATCCTCTACACCAAAACTGCCTTTGGCCGTATTTATATTTCATATCTGCATGTCTATCAAATATCAACAATGTACTCTTACCTTTGATATATCCTATTGCTCCTGCCACACTCATTTTTGGTGGTATACTTATCAGCATATGTATGTGATCT
Organism: uncultured Bacilli bacterium; assembly: GCA_948750805.1. The sequence goes on from CAPZYV010000006.1 coordinate 18,596, forward strand.
GGACACAACTCTGCTTCTATTATTGTTATTCCTTTTCTTTCACACAACATTCTGATTATTTTTCCTATATCTTGTCGCAATTCATTATATATTATCTTTCTTCTAAATTTTGGCGCAAATACTACGTGGTATTTGCAATTCCACTTCGTATGTGCTAAACTATTTACGTCCACTTAGGACACCTCCTTTGATTTTTAGTGCAATTCGATAAACAGCATCTATTCTATCAAAGGAGGTTTTTATTTGCAACGCTAAAG